>CAISOI010000818.1 GCA_903886985.1 uncultured Chthonomonas sp. | reverse complement strand
GATCGGGCTCTTGAGCAATCCATACTTCTGTTTCCCATGCAATATCTGGAGCAAACTTGCGGAATGCATTGCGGTCCAAGAACGCCGTGACAAAGACCAGCGGCAGCTGGCACTTGGTGCAAAGAGCCTCCAGCATCATCAAACGCTGTGGCGAGATCGGGCCAAAGCTATGTACTGCCTCGATAAAAAAGACCCATCCCCGCCTTTCATCGAGAAGGATTATGTCTGGCAGACTGCCAGAGGTGTCTGGGGAAATACCAAAACGTTCGAGTTCACTTGGGTTGCTTCCCGTCTTAAATGGATGGGAATTTTTCAAGTGAAGGATTTTGGAGTGAGGGGCGAAATTCGGTATGAATTTTTCAAGAACAGCCTTCTTAACCAAGCTCTCCGCACAGGAGCGTAGAGTAGTCTCGATGCCGTTTACACCGATTGTTCTAACGGGGACTTTTTGTAAACCAGTCATGGACGCCACGATATTCTAGTGGAATTCATCTGGCTGCAGTAAAATCATGCAAACCTCAGCTTTTCGTCTTTGGCTTAAAACGAGCTACCTACAAATTAACGGAAATCCTCTCGCAGATGGGACTCAAGTGTCGCGGGCGGCAAACTGTAGTACCATTGAACAGTGGGAGGGAGATTTGGATGAGCACTTCGATCAAGATGGCATGACCGGCTTGCTTCAACGTCTTTCGTATTCCGCCGCCGATCAAACTGCGAAACGCGAACAGCCACACCGAATTCCAATCAATGGTGATATTGCGAACGGCAGCATGACTTACCGAAGCGCGGCCAACCTCTATCGCAAATTTCGTGTTGCTCAAGAAAGCGGCGTTTGGGAGGATTTCAAACCAGAAATCCAGGGATCCTTGACTCCAACTGAGCGTAAAATGATGACAAAAGCAAGGGTCGGTCAGGGCCGCTTTCGCTATCTGGTTCTAGAGCGATGGGATTACCGTTGCGCGGTTACCAATGTATGCCTGCTTTTGACAGCATCACACATAAAACCTTGGCGATCATCTTCGGACAAGGAGAGGTTAGACGCCTTCAATGGTATTTGTTTATCTCCAGTGTTTGATAAAGCATTTGATGCGGGTGTCATCACGTTTGGTTTTGACGGGCATCTAATTTTATCTCCGCGTGTTCCAAAAATTGAGGCTCGGAAGTTGGGTCTCAATTATGGAATGCGCTTGAGGGGTTTGGGCCAACATCACAGGCCATATCTCGAATTTCACCAAAGGAATATTTGGAAGCATTCTGGAGCCTCGCTTGATGAAGCGTTTCGGTTGTGGGCCGTTTGAAAGTTCAAACAAATACCTATCATGAATGGCATCAGTTAAGCGGCTACGCGGTAGCGATCGCAGCGAGGGATTTCTTGGAACTGATGGAGTGGGGCGGGTGCGCAATTGGTAGCTTTTCGGGCGGACGTTCGTTGTTCGTGCTTCTCGAAATCAATTGGCCACCATTCATTCGGGTGTTATCCGCTGCGCAGCCAAGGCGAATCCGACTCCAATCCTGCAAAAAAGCAAAACCACACATCCACCCCTCCCACCCGCCACGATTACTCAGTGATCACCGACACAAAGCTCGACCACTCTAGGAAGAGCCAGCCACAAAAGTGATCGTCAGGCGCGCGGACCCTCATCGGTCCCG
>CAISOI010000817.1 GCA_903886985.1 uncultured Chthonomonas sp. | reverse complement strand
TGCTTCGGTCGAAATGACGGGTCAGGAAATTGATTCAGAGGAAATCGAATTTACGCATAGAATATTTCCCTATGGGCGGGATGATGGCGGCAAAATCTGCGAATATAACATCGACCGCACAGGATTGATGTATCAGGCAAAGTGGAATGAGACTTTTGACAACACAGGCAAGTTAGTCCAGTGGTGCCAGACCGATTACGCATACGATTCATACGGTGCGGACGACCCACAGACCCATGGATGGCTCGACGAAATAAAGAACACGTACCATCACATCAATCAGGATCAGACGGAATCTATATCCGTATTGACACAAAATGATTACACGTACAACAAGGCGGGAATGCGACTTACCAATCAAATTTCGAATAACGCGGGAGTTGTACGAACGGAAACCTACGGATACGATACAGTCTATCGGCTGAATACCGTCAACTACGGCGATGGTGAAACCCAAACCTACAGTTTCGACAGTATAGGCAACCGCCTCCAAAAGACCGATAACAACCTGACTGAGAACTATACATACAACGGTGCGAACATGCTGCTGACTCGGGGCACAAACAATTACACCAACGATGCCAACGGCAACACCCTAACCGGCGGAGGAAGGACAAACACTTGGGATTCGCAAAATAGACTGACACAGTGTGTTTACAACGGCACTACCAGCCAGTTTACCTATGCCAGTGATGGGCTGAGGCATAGAAGTGTGGCGACCACCGGCAATAACACCACGACAACCGACTACGTTCTTGACCAAAATCTGTTTGTTCAAGAGATGCAAAATGGTGCTGTTACTGCAACGTATCTCGTCGGAGCACGTGGTCCTGAATACCGAAGAGACGCGTCGGGGTCGATCAAATGGTACTCGTATGATGGTTTAGGTTCCGTTTTAGGTGAAGTCGATGCTAACGGCAATCTCACCGCAACCAAGTAAACCTCAAGCTATCCTGTCGTCACATCTCAAAATAATGCTTCGCAAACAGCTAAAGGTCACCCAAATGTAGTGGAAACTCTCGTTGCAAAATCGAGCATGTCGTTCTAAGAGAATCTCATTTAAGCCTTCTAACTGCGGAAGTTGGGTTGGAAGATAATTCTTGCGGAATATTTGGTGTACTGCAATAACATAAATGACCCCCAAACTCTGGAGGTCATTTTTCATTCAATTAAGATTATCAGGAGTCTAGAAGTTTTACTTTTTGTCGCGACGGCGCTTTCGGATCATGAGACCAGCGGTGCAAATACTACTTGCCACGATGGCGATTGCATTTGGTTCAGGTACCGAGAGCGAACTGCGCTGGAACGCCAGCGCATAAGGAGTAGCACCGCTAAAAGAGACAAAGCTTGAACCTACACCGCCAGGGGTGAATTTCTCGATATAACTGTCACTTTCGTTTGTAACGAAGACATTATTTGAGCCATCAATTGCAATTCCGTCCGGGGTGGATAATCCAATACTTGTAAATACACTTGCAGTTCCGCCAGGAGTATATTTTTCGACAAGGTTGCCACTTTGGTTTACAGCGTAGAGGTTGCCGGAACTATCAAAATTCATCCCGCGAGGGAAACTGAAACCAGCGCTTGAAAACAGGGACCCTGTTCCGCCCGGGGTAAACTTCTCGATGGTATTGTCTCCGCTGTTTGCTGCATAAACGTTATTAGCGCTGTCAATAGCAATTCCCACTGGTTTGTTCACGCCTGTGCTCGCGAAAATGGAGCCGACGCCGCCGGGAGTAAACTTCTGAATTGTGCTGTCACCATAATTTGTGACGAAGACATTGTTAGCACTGTCGATCGCTAGACCAGCGGGAATGGATCCCGTTGTCGCAAATATCGAACCAACTCCACTCGGCGTAAATTTTTCAATTACGTTTGTGTTGGTGTATGGCACATAAAGATTTCCAGCGCTGTCAAAGGCCATGTTAGAGTTGGCGATTCCGGCGGCGGTATTCGCCCATACTCCGAGGTCCGTACCACCTGGTGTTACCCGGTGGATAGTGCTGTCATTCAGAAAGACGTAAAGATTTTGGGCATTTGCAACAGGACTAGCGAAAGTGATTGCAAGCGCAGCGAAAACAGTAAAGGAACCGCATATTCCATTGAGACGACAAGCATTGGGTACATACGATATTCTATTTTCACTCTCCTGATGGGTAAATAACAACTTAAACACTATATGAATCCCTTCCATTATAGCATCTAAGATATCAATTCTAT
>CAISOI010000816.1 GCA_903886985.1 uncultured Chthonomonas sp. | reverse complement strand
TGGTCACAACGCTAGAAGGAGATGCTACATCTGGAACATCAGGGTGGAGAACTTCCTCGGGCTGAAGATTGTGTACGGCAGCGAAAACAGCCTCTAATTGAGCCTGATAATCGCGGGCGACTTCTTCGGCTTCCTCAAGGGTGATTTCTTTTCGCCCTATGAGGGCTTCCGTGTAAAGAGTACGAGTGGATCGCTTTGCATCTATGAGTTTGTACATTAAAGGTTGTGTAAAGCTCGGCTCGTCGCCTTCGTTGTGTCCACGGCGGCGATAGCAGAGCATGTCGATAACTACATCTTTGTTAAATTTTTGGCGGTATTCATATGCCAGGCGCGCAACACGCACACATGCTTCAGGATCGTCACCGTTGACATGGAAGACAGGTGCCGAAATAGTCTTTGCCACATCGGTTGCATATGTAGATGAACGCGATGCTATTGGTGAAGTTGTGAAACCCACTTGATTGTTAACGATGATGTGAATCGTTCCACCGGTACGATATCCTCGCAAAAGTGAAAGATTCAGAGTCTCAACAACAACGCCTTGTCCTGCGAAAGCGGCGTCTCCGTGAAGGAGAATTGGCAAAATAGAGAAAGCATCTCGCTTGTTCATGCGATCCTGCTTTGCGCGAACGACTCCTTCTAGAACTGGGTTAACAGCTTCTAGGTGTGAAGGGTTGGCTGCAAGATAGATCTTCGTTTTTGCGCCGGATTCAGAAGTAAATACTCCTTCTGTTCCCAGGTGATATTTAACATCGCCCGTTCCAGCAACAGCGTTCTTTGCGTAGAAACCTTCAAACTCCTGGAAAATTTGCCCGTATGACTTACCTGCAATATTGGCTAGGACGTTGAGACGGCCACGGTGAGGCATTCCGATACACACTTCGTCCATCCCGCTTTCGGCGGCAGCGGAAATAACAGCGTCTAGCAATGGAATAACTGTTTCTCCACCTTCAAGCGAGAAACGCTTCTGTCCAACATATTTAGTCTGCAAGAAAGCCTCAAAAGCTTCAGCGCCATTGAGTTTGTGCAGGATGCGAAGATGTTCTTCACGCGGAAACTTCTGTGGTCCAATTTCAACATGCTCTTGGATCCATGTACGTTCAACGGGATCTTGGATATACATGTATTCCACGCCGACAGAGCGGCAGTAGGAGTCACGAAGAATTCCTAGAATCTTGCGCAGTTTCATAAATGACTGTCCACCGAATCCGCCCGTAGCGAATTCACGATCTAGATCCCAAAGAGTCAATCCATGGGTCACGACATCCAGGTCTGGATGTGAACGTTGCTTGTACTCAAGTGGGTCAATGTCAGCCATTAAGTGGCCAAATGTGCGATAGGCGTGGATTAATTGTTGAACTCGAGCAGTCTTATTAATTTCCTCATCATGAGCAAATTCAATGTCAGCCACCCAACGAATTGGCTGATAAGGAATACGCAGGGCTGCAAAGATTTCCTCATAGAAGCTCTCGGCCCCAAGGAGAAGTTCATGAATTCTTCGAAGGAAGTCGCCCGATTGCGCGCCTTGAATAATGCGATGGTCGTAAGTGCTGGTCAAAGTAACGACCTTGCTAACGGCCAGGCGAGCCAATGTCTCTTCGCTTGCGCCTTGAAATTCCGCTGGATAATCCAGTGAACCAACTCCGAGAATCATCGCCTGACCAACTACAAGGCGCGGAACGGAGTGAACAGTTCCGATAGTTCCGGGATTTGTAAGCGAGACAGTGGTTCCGGCGTAATCATCAACGGTCAAAGTTCCTGTGCGCGCTTTATGTACCGTCTCTTCGTAAGTGGCCCAAAATTGTCCGAAATCTAAATCTTCACAACCTTTGATTGATGGAACCAGTAGCTGACGTGTTCCATCTGGTTTGGCCAGGTCAATTGCGATTCCTAGATTGATGTGATCAGGGTGAGCCACGGCTGGCTTGCCATCAAGCTGGGTATAAAAAGAGTTCATTTCTGGCATGGCACGTAGTGCTTTGATCATGGCATATGCAATTAAGTGAGTGAATGAAACTTTTCCACCCCGTGCGCGCTTGAGGTGATTGTTAATCACAATCCGGTTATCAATAAGAAGTTTGGCGGGAATTACTCGCACACTTGTAGCTGTTGGTACAGAAAGCGAAGCTTCCATACTTTGCACTACGCGTCCTGCAACTCCTCGTAGATTTTCAACTGCTGCTGCAGAAGGTGTTTCTAATACTGGAATGGGTTTTACTACTGGATCAGCGGGTGTTGGCGTAGCGATAATTGGAGATTGACGAACTACCGCTTGTGGGACAACTGGTTGCGCAGCAACTGGCGCCACTGGCTGCGCGACTGGAATTACAGGCGCGGTCTGAGCAGATTTTGGTGTGGGAGGGACGCCGCCACGTGGAGCACTTGATG
>CAISOI010000815.1 GCA_903886985.1 uncultured Chthonomonas sp. | reverse complement strand
CGACCACTGATGATCTGATCAAGTTGCCTGGTGTTGGACCAAGTACAGCAGAAAAGATACTCCAATTTCGTAAAGACAGTGGCGGATTTAAGAACATAGAAGAGCTGATGGACGTAAATGGCATTGGTGAAAAGAAATTCGAACGCATGAAGGCGTTTGTTAAAGTTCGCTAGAAGCATCACTTTTGGGTCGTAAAAGGAACAGCAATTGCAATTGGATGCGCTTAAGAGGACTCAAACGCCATTTACGATACTCCTGATTCTATTGGCAACAATCACATTCTTTGCTTACGAGATTACTCACTCTATCAGTCTTGCGCATAGTCTTGTCTTTTATACCGGCTCAGTCACGCCGTATTTCTGGACTGTTTTGATCTGGCCGTTGAACGGAATGGGATCGCCTTGGGGACTAGTTTGTAGTGGGTTTTGGACGTACCAATTTGTTGGCAGTCTGGAACGAAGTTGGGGCACACGACAAATCGCGATACTTTTTGCCATCACGACGTTAATTTCTTCCGTCGCAGTTCTGATCGGTTCAAAACTCCTTTCAACGGATACACAACTTGCCGGGCTTTTTGTAGGGAGTGCTCCTGCAACAATCGCATGGTGTTTTATAAACCGTCGAGAACATATACTTTTGTACGGCATCATCAAGATCCCCGCACCTTTTATTGCTGCGTTTACTCTGGTATGTGTTTGGTGGATGGCAGGCACCCCGTTAATCGGCCTCTTTGCGCTCGTTGCATCGGGCGCAAGTTACACGTATGCAAAACAGGGCCGATATCGATACATGGGGTACAAAAGTGTTGGTAATCCTATAGAAACGATATTGAATCATCAAAGGCGCAAAATGGGGCTGTCTGTAGAAGATTTCGATACAGGTCCAAATGCAACAAAACTCAACCCCATTATTAGAGCCTATAAAAATTGGAAAGATGCCAGGAGACTTGCAAAATTCTTCAAAGACTCTAATTCTCGAAATCGCTAAGAGTAACTCTTCCTTCGTTTTGCGAATATACTATTTCTAAGTAATAACTAATTTGCCAGGTAGGTCTGTGTGTCTACAAGCTCATTGAGAATTGAATGCCCCAAGTGTAAAGCACTCTGCCTTGTGAAAGAGAAGAACTGCTGGCAGTGCCATTCCCCATTGCACGCCAAGCCAGAAGAAGCCGACACAGCAAAAAAGGGCTTTAACGACGTTGAAATCAAACCCGGACTGATTCGATTTGGTGACGATCCTGAACCAGAACCAGAGCCAGTTTGCGAAGCTCCTCCTCCCACACCTGCTCCCGGAAAACGTTTTCGCGTTACCATGACAGGAGAGACCATTGAGGAAGACATTCCAGGAAGCGAATTACATCCGTCCCACATTGTCGAAACCATTGTCGCAGGTAAAATCGGCGACACGGAAATTGTTGCTGAGCTTGGCGCTGAAGTCATGGTTCTGTCGTTCTGCAAACACTGCGGGCATTCAAACCCGGAAGGTCTCCGCGATTGTGAAAAGTGCGGCCGGAAACTGGATGTTGTAGCAGCGGGCAGTGTCGGAGACATTGAACCGCTGCCGAGAGCATGGAGTTACGATGTACTTGGACTTTGCTGGATAATCCTGGGCTTTTCGGCCGTATATGCCGGTCAATTCCTTTTGACCCCAAGCAAGTCAAACAAAGTCTCGATCTCCGACTATCTGTGGACTGGGTTTGTCGTGCTCGCCCCGGGCGTACTCATCTTTATGAGACATTACTTCGTCAAACCAATGTTCTGGGTTATGACCTTGGGAAGCGCAATGGTGTGGAGTGTGATTGGGTTTCTTTGGTGGATGGGGAAGTTGTACGTCTCCGACAACATGCAGGTAACCCTAACTTGGTTGGCATTATTAAGTGGATTGTCACTTGTAAGTTGGTTCATTGTACGTACCAACGATGCTTTCGACATGTCTATGTAGCTCGTATTCTAATTGACTAATCCTTTATGTCATCCTTCGTAATAAACCGCGAGACAATTAATCCGGCAACTCTGGCTCCAACGAATCCCCCGACGGGTCCGGTAAAGATTGTCGGTAATGCGCCTTGGTCAATATACTTGAACGGAGTGCCGCGTGGTGCCATCATAAGTCCGTAATAAAAAACTAACCATCCAACGACTCCAAGAATGAATCCAACGAAGGTACCGCCCAGTATGAAGGTAATTGCGATGGTTCGTTTCATTTGAGTGGAATTGGTATCACCAGCCGAAGTGCAGTTAGTTCATCGAACTTGTTCGATGGGGTGTGGTGGATGCGACGGATTTCGGTTCGCGAATTATTTCAGAGACAGTCGCGAACTGCATACCGCGCTTTTCAAGACCCGTTAAAATGCGATTAAGTTCGCGCAACGTAGGTGATCTTTCATCGGTTTTAGAGGTGGAACCGTCGTGCATCAAAATAATGTCTCCGGGCTTTGTGTTGTTGACAATCCGGTCACCGAGTTTATGGCTGTTCTTTTCTGCAACACGGTCAAACGCTATGCTCCACTGAATGACCTTATAGCCTCGGCTAATGGCAGTATGAACTATCTTGCCATTAAGATAACCTCGAGGGCATCGAAACAGATTAGAACGCTCCCCTACCACCTTCTCGATTGCACTTTGACAGGTGTCGATCTCTTTTGTAATTTCAGAAATTGAATCCTTTTCAAGGTGAGGATGCGTCTCCGTATGATTGCCGATGGCATGTCCTTCACGAACAATGCGCTTTAGTAATTCTGGATGTGATTGCACCATCTTGCCACAAACAAAAAATGTGGCTCTAACCTTATGAGATTTCAAAATATCAAGGACGCGCGGGGTATAACGAGGATCAGGTCCGTCGTCGAAGGTCAAAGCTACAACCTTTTCAGACCGATTGCCTGAATAGATGACTTTTCCGGATCGCACGTCACGCCAAAGCTGCAGGTACGAGAGCCCGTTCCACGGAACGGCGAAAACGGCTCCGATAAGCATCAACATGGCAAACGAAAATGAGCAAATTGTCAGGGACTTTTTAACCAT
>CAISOI010000814.1 GCA_903886985.1 uncultured Chthonomonas sp. | reverse complement strand
CTGCAAATTGAAGGCGTTATGTTCTCCAATGGATTGCTTTCGGGTCTCTTATTCGAAGGAAATTACATTCCTGATGTCGAATTTGACCGAGATGTCATCCTCCTTTATCCATAAACGTTGGCTGTGTTCTGAGAACGGAGATACGTACCTTGAATTTTGAGTTACTGAAACAGTTGTGCGAGTGCCCGGGAATTTCCGGTCAAGAAGATAAAATTCAATCTTTAGCAGCAGAGGCCCTTCGCCCATTGGTGGATTCGGTCACTCAGGATGCCTTGGGCAACGTAATCGGGTTCAAAAAAGGATCTGGCGGCCCCAAAGTCATGATTGCAGCCCATCTCGATGAGATCGGCTTTATGGTCAAGTTTATTGACGACAATGGTTTCTTACGCCTCCACCCGGTCGGTGGCTGGGATCCTCGCTCAATGGTTGCCCAACGGGTATACGTTCATGGTTATGCTGGACAGACACTTTTAGGCGCGCTCATGCCGGCAGCCAAACCCATACATCTTTTGAATGCTGAAGATCTCAACAAGCCCCCAAAAGTCGAAGAGTTTTTCGTTGATCTTGGATTGCCCGCAGATGAAGTCAAAGCTCTCGTAGAAATTGGTGATCAAGTTACAATGGCGCGAACCTGCGAACGCATAGGAAACAATGTCATTAGCAAAACTTTAGACGATCGAGTTTGTGTTTTCGCAATGATTGAAGCCCTACGCGTCCTCGGCGAGCACTCCTGCGATATCTATGCAGTGGCCACAACGCAAGAAGAAGTTGGATTGCGTGGAGCTACGACTGCAGCTCAAGCCATCAAACCTGATGTCGGCATCGCCCTCGACATTACACTTGCCAACGACTTCCCCGGACCTTCGGATTACGAACAGATCACTCGACTTGGACAAGGCACTGCGATTAAATTGATGGATAGTTCACTGATTTGTCATCCAAAATTGGTGCGCCACTTCAGGGATGTTGCCGACAAACACAACATAAAATATCAACTTGAAATTCTCTCGCGAGGCGGAACAGATGCCGGCGGCATTCAGCGACAAAATGGTGGAGTGCCCAGCTTCACACTGTCGATTCCGACGCGTTACGTTCACACAGTCAACGAGACTGCCTCTGTGACAGACATTCAAGGTACGATTGATCTTCTTGCTCGTTACCTCGAAGAAGCTCATACTCGAACCTATGGTTATGAAAACGACCTTGTATAGTCAAATGCAATGCCAAAGAAAGTAGCTGTACTCGGTGCCGGGAGTTGGGGAACCGCCTTAACAACCCTTCTCCCTGCCGTCGAATCGATCCATCTGTGGGCACGTAACCCTGCACTCGCACATGACATCGATGTTAACCGAACGAACTCTCGATATCTCTCCGGTATCGCAATTGGCAAAAACACTTATGCCACATCGAACCTTGCTGAAGCACTATTTCAAGCTGAAGTTGTGGTTGTGGCGGTCCCCTCTTCCGGCATAAGAAGCACTCTCCTCGAAGCAAGAGAATTAATTGACTTTGATAGACTTGCGCTTATCGTGAGCGCCAGTAAAGGGCTGGAGGACGATACTGGGTTTCGCATGTCAGAGGTTATTTCAGACACACTTTCCAATGATGGATTTATAGACGATACTTCCACCACAAATGTAATCGTTGCCCTAAGCGGCCCAAATCTTGCACTTGAAATCGCTCAGGGCATTCCCACAGCCAGTGTCGCAGCTTCACCGAATGATGAAGCCGCGATGAGTTGCCAAAGGCTCTTTATGGGACCAACCTTTCGG
>CAISOI010000813.1 GCA_903886985.1 uncultured Chthonomonas sp. | reverse complement strand
GGTTTTGCGTAAGCACTGAGGAGGCTCCAGACTGCAAGTCCATCCGCATGTCCACGCGCTCCAATCGCCGATCCAGCTTTGTCATACACCTGCCAGCTAAAGGAGCCACCACGATTCCAGCCGGTTCCTTCGGTCCAAGCAAATAGGACATCGCCGCGGTTGTTTGTCACAACTACGGGATGCTTGCTCTTTGGAGCACCCGGTGCGACAACAGACTTGCCCGTTAGCTGGTTATCGGAACCCAATAGCCCCCAAAAGACCTGCTCTTTTGTTTCCCATGCCGCTACTGTTGGACCGCTGTCATCTGCCAGAGAGAAGCTGCTCATTGGGCAGGCATCGAGCTTCCAGGCATCAAGGGATCGCATCTTCCACTGCCCGCCATGGTCGGTTGAGGTCATCACCATGGTGTCGCGCTCGGTGCCTTTATTGCGGGCGGCGCGGAATAAGACGGTTGCACGCCCGGTAGCATCGACCACTGCTTTCATACTGCAGCAGGCACACGCTCCCGTCGGATCCGGATTGATCATGCGTTCACGAGAAAATGTCTTGCCGCCGTCGTGTGAAATCGACATAAACACGCCCCGTCCCTCTTCGCCGAGTTTGACCTCGGGCGGAGAAGTGTGCCAGAGCGCATAGACATTTCCTTTACCGTCTGCAGCGACCGTGCTGCCGCCATCGAGGTTACCGGTCCACTTGCAGAGGTTGCGCTGCTGCTCAAAATTGGTTCCCGAATCCTTGAGCCGAGCGTAAGCAAGATACATTGGCGCATACGGTTTACCGTTCTTGGGTGCAAGACCATTCCATACAACATGCACGCGCCCGTCGACCCCAATGGCGATTTGCTCAGAGCGAATGGTTCCCATGGCAGTGGCTGTATTGGGATCACTGTTCACTCGAAGTGGTGCCGAAGCACCGCTGATTCCATCAGTAACTTTGTATTTGCAATACCACAGATCCCCAGCCTCAGGTGCACCCTTAAAATAGACGAGGTGAACAGTTCCCTTTGCATCTATAACGGACTGTGGCTGAATGGAACCTGCAGGCAACGCCTCAAGACTCACTTTTGGAGCTGGTAATGGCAACAGCCGTGGTCGTGCAAAGGCAAAAACCGTCATTATTGCGAATGGTAGAGCCAATATTTTAATGGTTAGAGAAGTCATAGTGTTAATGTCCTGATAGGCTTGAGAGATAGAGAATGCGCGTCAAATTCAACGGAATACCGGCAGCATAAATTGAGTTACATACCTCTATGTACCACAATGGCAGCCAATCACCCTGCACTACCCATGTTTCGCGGCGGTTCGCCTCGAACGCATCTCACTCTACATCGCTTTGAATGCCTGAATTCTATTTGCATTTCAAACGTCAGGAAGTTATGATAACGAAACTGGTACTTCTGTTAATTGTTGGGGTGCCAGGTAATAAGTCCCGCCAGAGAATATCTCTGCGATTTGGTCGATACGGTAATCGAAGATTTCTTTTACCTGTCTTTTGACGATTAGCCTGTGCATGAGGACCCCGAGTAGACCGAAAGGAAGTCGGTACCGAACTCTGTCGGTCATTAAGACACCGCCTTCCACATCTGCAAAAGTGTGTGTATGGTGCCAGAGAATGAATGGACCATCGAGCTGAAAGTCAACAAAATTCTCTCCTCTCGACCAGTTTTCTATCATAGTCACCCAATAGTAAGGAATGCCGTACCACTTCAGAAGATACTCGATGCGGGTGCCGGACTTTATCTCATCGGGCTCCTCGTGCAGCGGTTTGAAGTAGAGCCAGTCCGGCTTGATTCGCTCGAGGTTATTTGGGCTCTGGAAGAACTCAAAGATTGTATCCATAGGTTGCGGGACCCACTGAACTCGTTCCACTACATATTCCGGCGCGCCAAACGCCAGCATCTTGTTCATTTCGTAATCCCGGCTCGCTTCCTAAGCTTATTTAATCCGCACCTATTTGCAATAGCTCCCATTGCAAAACATCTACTGCGAACTACGGGCTCATACGAGTTTGCAGTACCGGTTTGTTTACCGTTCTCGCTGTATTCACGGCATTTTACATCGATAGACAGGATGGACTAACGGCTTTCAACTACGAATGGGCGAAAGTGGGAATGGGAGCAAAGGCTCTGGTTCTCCGGAATCGCTGACCACGGATTTGGTTGTGTTTGCGGCAATTTGTATCGTTGGATCATATAACGGCATGAGCAGATGGCGGATGCCATCTGCCCAAGCGGTTGACAATACTATGTCTGAGTGGAATTCTCGAGGACGCGGGACGTCCAAACGAATTGCCTTGCTCCGTAATACTCTCAGCCAGGACATATACCTTAACGGAGGAGGACAGGTTCCGTGGCTATGTTGATCTGGCTTACTTTCCTAGGTGATTTTGACTTTTAGAGATTACGAACGTTAGTACATCCTAAGAGAAACCCGAAATTTTGGAGGCGGAATCTTAGC
>CAISOI010000812.1 GCA_903886985.1 uncultured Chthonomonas sp. | reverse complement strand
GTAAGACGAAGCAGATCACCCATGGTCAATATTACTCAGTGGGTGATCCGAAAGTGATGTCGGACGGCAAATCCGTTATCTTTACGGACCACATCTACAATCAGCAAAAGAGTACAGACGATATTTCTGTCGTATCATTAGATGGTTTTAAACCTCCCAAGCATGTTACACAAGAGGGTGATTACACACAATTTGATGTTGTTAAAACGAACGGTGATATTCTCTTTATCTCGATGAGAAACTCTGAGAAGCGAACCGGTGGTGGGCTATTCGAATATGAAATCTGGAGAATGCAAAAGGATGGCAGCAAGCAGACCGAAGTCACTCAATTAAGGTCATTCCTTTCACACGTTCGCTCTTTCTCGACCGGAGCCGAGGCACTCTGTTTCGATGATCCATCGCGCGGAAACAATGAGCAGTTGTTGCGTGTCGACCTCAAAACCGGCAAAGCGACTAAAGTGGCAGGTCCAGATTTGTTTCAAGATCCGCTGAATTGGAAGCCTGAGCGATGAGACCATTCTTAATGAGTATAGCAAGCTGACGAACAGTCAGCGCGCAATCAAGATTTCCAATCTATCGCGGTAACTGTTCAGTCTTCATGTTATTTTGAGACGGAATCGAACAAAGAAGGAGCGCCATGAACAATTCAGCATCCCACGATCAGCGAATTGCAAGAATGACATTCGCTTCAGTGTATCCTCTCTACCTCACAAAAGTAGAGAAGAAGGGCCGCACGAAAGCAGAGTTGGATCAGGTGATCCAGTGGTTAACCGGATTTAATGAAAGCAAGCTGTCTAAACTCATTGAGGAAAAGGCGACTTTCGAGGAGTTTTTTCAGCTTGCCACACTCAACCCCAATGCCGCCCTCATCACGGGCATGATTTGTGGCTACCGGATTGAAGAGATCGAGAATCCTCTCACACGGCAGGTTCGCTATTTGGACAAGGTGGTGGACGAATTGGCTAAGGGCCGAAAGTTGGAGAAGATCTTGCGCTGAAGTGTCAATATCGCTCCGTAATCGAAGGTTTAATAGGCATGAAAATGAGGAATAGTTCCCAGAGTGCCAATACCTATCCAGCCAGCCCTAATATCGCCGTGGCTTACGAGTATTATCGTATCTCTCATTGCCGCCATTGCTTCAGCACAAACCCTAATTCCCGACGTCGTTTATATGAAATCCTGAGTGGTGGCGTTTTCCATGGACGTAGTTAAGCCTGTAAAATCCAATAAGGCGGCTGTGGTCATCCCGGATGGCGGCCACGATAACAAGACGTTGATTTGGAAACCTGAGAAATCAATCCAGTCCTGAAGATGGTTCAAAGCTGGTTCACAATCTGCCTGAGTTTAAGTTTCCTAATCTCTCCAAGTATGAGACCAAATGGCTTATGATGATTTTTTGAAGCGACTGTATAGTTTGGAAAGTATAAAAGCAGACGACAAGGGACTCGATTCAGCCATAGAGATTCTTGACTCATTGCAGAACGATACTGACGTATTGCAAGATATCGAATCGAAGAGGCATCTCGAACAGGCATATCTTCGAGCGTATATTATTCATGGTGCGCCAGAACTCGCAGTGGCTTGCACCAAAGACCTTATCCAGCGCAATTTGCTGGAACCCTGGGCCGCAGTCGCTATTGCAGAGACGGCATTTGGGATAGGTGAGAATCTTCCTTTGGCTAAGTCTTTAGCGCTACACGCAAGTTTAGGCATGGATGAATCAGCTGCAATGGACTTGTGGGCAACAAAGAAAGCTCAGTACCTATTGCTCCATATCGCCACTCTGGAGAACGATCCACTTGAAGCTCAGATGAATTTGGTGACGGAGATACTTGCATTCCACCCGATGGACGGACCAATGCACCACCTAAGGTCGGCAATGCGGTCTATTGCAGCAGCCAACGAACTACCGTGGTACTTTGAACCGGTGCTTCACGAGCTGTGGGCGGAAACAGCGTTTGAAGTCAAGTTTCGTGGAGCGGATTCGCAATTATTGGAAGAGGTTGAGGGTTGGATCGCACGGGTAGAACCTGTACCATCCATGACTAATTCGAAATCATAGGGAAGTGTCATGTTCATCTCAGAAATCATCACGGAAAAGCCTGCTCCACACCGGAAGGGGTGGCGCATCAAATTTGCCGCTTTGGTTGCTTGTACGTTTCTGCTTATTGGTGCTCGAGGGTGCTTTTTAGCGGTGCGGCTCGCATGGGACATTAATTATCTGGATATGGCGCTTATTGACAGTCACGAATATCTTGACGAGGATAAGATTGTGGAAGGTGCCATTGCTCACGGAATGGGTGTGAATATCCGACTGCCCAGCGGAGAGACACCACTGGTTTCTGCTGCACAAAAAGGAAGCATTAAGATGATTTTGCCGCTTCTAAATCATGGTGCTGATATCGAAACAAGGGACTCCGGCGGACACACGGCTCTAGAAAATGCTGTGGCTGTAGGTAATAAAGAAGTGGAAATTTTGCTTCTTTCACGCGGAGCACGCCGCAGTGCACCCAACAAAGCTGGCAAGACTGGGATGGACCATTCGGGTGAACTGAAACTGCCAGAACATATTTCTCGTCCGACTAATTGAGAGCTGGATCGAAATATTGAATTCGATCTACCCAAACTTAATGAGCCGAATATTTAGGATTTTACGGCAGAGCTTTGTCGGGCCCCCTTGTGGAGGGGCGAATGAGCAGGTTTAGGACTTTTGTAATAATGGTTGCGGTTTGCCTGTTGGGTGTTTGTTCTGGGGCGCAGACGCCTCCAGCTGATCTCTTTTCGAAGCTATTTCCTCGTGCAACTGGTCAAAATGGACTGGAGGAGATGGTGCGCGCCGGGGATATTCTGGCAAACAGCCCGGCTGTGAAAGAGTGGGAAGGAGCTGAGAAAGAGCTCACCCTCACGATGAAGCGGAGATTGCTCAAAGACCCGCAAGTGGCACAGGCGATTGTGCTCTATCGGCAAGGACTTTCGAAGCCGATAGTCTTTCCGGTGAGTGAGGATGAAGCGAGATTTAGTTCTTTTGCCTACCTCCGAAGACTTGCGAGATTGATGAGCGTTGAACAGTACGTGCTGTTTGCGGAGGGGAAGACCTCGCAGGCGATTGAAAACCTTTCAGGCTGCTTGTGGTTGAGTTATTCGACCCAGAGTCAGGGGATGATCCACGGATTAGTAGGCATTGCGATGGATGCCATTGCCATGAAAACCGTTATGTTGCACAAAGATCAATTGAGCGAAATTGATTGCAAGAAACTTCTGGCTCTTTCGAAAGAGTGGTTGAATGCACCAGATCCTTCCGTACAAGCTTTGACCGTCGAGTTCGAACATATCTTGGCGGGTCTTGAGCAAGTAATCAAAGGGCAGACAGAAGCCGATCGTCAGCAGATTCGGGGATTTATGAATAACCAAATGAAACGCATTATTGAAATGCAGAAAAAGCCGTTTTACGAGCGTGAAGCAGTGCAGCCTGTTCAGTCCAATAGTACAAACGCCGAATTGGTATCTACTCTGCTATCAATGGCTGTACCTAATCAATTCCTGACCAAATTCGCGATGGACAGGGCGAAAATACAGGAGTTGGGTGTACATGCAGCTCTCATGCAATACCGGTGGGAACACAACAAACTTCCAAATTCACTTGCAGATTTGAATGTCGGAAAGCTTACTATTGACTCAATGACGGGACGGCAGATGATCTACAAGAGATTAAACGACACGACTTATGAGTTGGTTGTTGAAGGGCTCATCCCTCCGCCGGTGCAGAACGACCAGCATAATTGATGAAGTTAGTAGCCTTGAACCTGCATTATTGTCCCTACCCTTCTTCTTAATATCAGACAGCGTGGTATTTTCTGGTCCGGTTTAATTCATAATCAGTATGAATGGAAACGAAAATGAGACCAAACGACATCCGCTGGCTGTTTCTCATGATCCCACTATCGAGCCTCTCTTGTGGGTCGCGCAAACCTTTGCCTGTCATCGATCATCCAGTGCGGCAAGCGGTGACCATAAAACCAATGTTAACTGCCAAAGAACAGATCGAGATTGCGGTGTGTAGACAAATGATCCATGAGGAAAAAGCACAGGCTATCAAAGACAAAGTATCTTTCTTCCTGGCAATTGGAGACAGCACCGATCCATCTGCGGAGGTTATGCGACAGTGTCAGGATCCGGGAATTCCTGTCCTTCCATATTCCAGATGTAAACAATTAAGGCTCCATCGAAAGTTTGGTTTTGGCACCCTTTGTGAGTTTGGGATTAGCCTTACCAGCATCGGCTTAGAGAAGGAACAAGCTCGTGTTGAAGCACGATTTTATTACGGTCCTATTGGTGGGCACAT
>CAISOI010000811.1 GCA_903886985.1 uncultured Chthonomonas sp. | reverse complement strand
GAACTTGGGTGAACCGCCATAGGGTTCATCCTCTATGAATACGAGCATCTGGTTGCCGTTGCCAGCGACGTTGGTCAAATATGCGGTAAATACTGGCTCCGGCGGAGTTGTCGCCTTGTGCGGTGCGCCGCTTCCATCTGCCTCGGGTTCAATACCAGCAAGTTTTAATTGATAGAGCGCAGTTCGGGCTGCCTTCGAAATAGTTTTGTTTTCATTCCAAACCAGTGTTTGGAGTTCTTTTGCGGAAGCAGGAGAAGCTTCTTTTTCCAAGACAGTGACGCGCTCGAGGATTTCCTTTTCGGCGTTTGCGACGTCGCTATTCGCGCTCATTGATTCGTTCTCAATTCAGTTATTTAAAAATGGTGATGAGCCAGTCTGCTGACTATTCAACTGATTCAAAGTGTTTGAGGCATCGGCTGCCAGAGGGGTGCCGGTGGCCTTCTCGATGACACTCTGAAAATCTGCTCGGGCAGCGGCAAAATCGCCCCGTTGCATTGCCTTAGTGCCGTCAGCATAGAGCTGTTGCGCTTCCTTGTAGCGGGCATCCAATGAGGGATCTACACCCGGTGCAGCCGGATTTGTATTGCCAACCTGCCCATCGTG
The DNA here is from genome assembly GCA_903886985.1 of uncultured Chthonomonas sp. Classification (GTDB taxonomy): domain Bacteria; phylum Armatimonadota; class Chthonomonadetes; order Chthonomonadales; family CAJBBX01; genus CAISOI01. Next base: position 4,426 of record CAISOI010000811.1, on the reverse strand, counting down.
GCTATTTCGCCATTCTTGGAGCGTAGCGTCCTTGTCCCCAATTCTGTCCGACAATCTTTTCAAGTTGGATGTTACATCTGGATTATCAGGGTCAATTTCATACGCGTGGTACCAGTAATCTTGCGCAGATTTGAAATTTTTCAGCTCATACGCCCGTAATCCTAGATGATTGTAAGAGATTACGATTCCCTTTTTAGCTTCAGAGGCAGCGGAAGTTGACTTGCCAGATTCATATGCCTTTTCGAAAATCATTCTGGCGCCGTCCCAGTCCTGCGCGTCCAACTTTTCCTTGCCCTGTTTTATCATTCCATAAATTACCGCCGACTGCGCTGCTTTCTGTTGCCGGTCAAAGGAACTCTGGAATAGCAACACCAGCCCGAGAACAATTCCTCCCAGGAAGAGCGCCACAAAGAAAACTCGAAAATTGCGGACAGCAGACTCCGAAAAGATTGGCTGCGCTTTTTGGGAAGGAAATGGTGGCGGTTTAGGTATGTTGCCAGTGTGACCAGGATTGTTAGGATTCGCCTGCCCCCAATTAACGAATGGCATAGGGGTGGCACCCGTTCCCACTTGGGCGGGAGGCAACATGGGTGGTGGAGCATACACCGAACTGGGAATGTGCCCAAATGCGGCAGGATTGTAATTGGGAGTTGCTGGATTCGAGGGCATTGGTGTATAGCCAGCACCATAGTTGCCCGCGCCATAGGGCGGCGGAGGAGCCACGTAGGGAGCTTGCCCAGGTGAAAACGAAGGAGACTGATATGGTGGAGCCCCATAACCGCTCGCGCCGCCACCGCCAAAGGAACCCATGCCGGTCTGAAAACCTGCGGGAGCATAGCCCGGATTCGCTTCTGCCTTTTGCAGTTCCATGCGCATCTCATCAGCGGAACTGTATCGACGAAGTGGATCTTTATTAAGCGCCCGCATGATAACCTGTTCTATCGAGAAGGAAACTCCCGCTAAGGGCCCGGGTTGCGCCTCCATGATTGCATAGGTTATGCTGATGACACTGTCGCCCGTGAACGGCTTACGGCCCGCCAGCATCTCATAAAGCACAATTGCCAGAGAGAATAGATCGGACCGCAAGTCTACCTGTTTGCCTTTAATCTGTTCCGGGGACATGTAGCTGGGAGTTCCGAATACCTGTCCTTCGCCGGTCATCGATGCTTCTTCTGTCATCCTTGCGATGCCAAAATCGGTCAGTTTGACCTGTCCACCGTTGATAATGTGCATATTGTCTGGTTTGACATCACGGTGGATGATCTGCTTGCTATGGGCGTGCGAAAGCGCGGAAAGAACCTGGGAAGCGATATTAACGGCTTCCCGAGTACTCAGGGGCCCCTTGGACTGCATAAGGTCACGCAATGTGCCGCCGTCAAGGTACTCCATGGCAATATAGAATCGTCCGCTATCATTACCGTGATCATAAACAGTGACGATATTGGGGTGGCTCAATTTGCCGGATGCCCGCGCTTCGCGATCGAACCGCTCTATGCGTTCAATGCGTGCCTGACCCGTGAGGTTTGGCGGGATAACCAACTCCTTAACGGCAAGTCGGCGCCCTGACTGAATATCCAGCGCTTCGTAGACGACATCATTGGAGCGCGCGATCTCTCGCACGATCTTATACTTATTTGCTATGATGTCGGACGGCATAGGCTTTCACGTATCTCAAGAGAACATACTGCCAAAAATTGACTATCTTGCATCTGGTGAGGCATTGGCTGGCAGTTCAAATCGTTGGATTTGACCGTCATAGGGATAGTTGAAATAGGGCTCAATTTGTCGTAATTCCGGGCGCTTGGCAAAGTCGATATAAGGCTCTGCACAGTGCGGGCATCGATAAGGATTGTAATACTTAAAACTGCCGCCGCACTCTATACATGCAGGAAGTCTCGCTTCAAATCGCAAAACCGATTCCTCATCCGCCGGTCCAAAAATTGGCGGTGCATCGGGAAAATCTTTGCTCGCGACCATCGTGTGTCCAAATTGGTCACAGTACATGTATGTAAGGCTCGCAAAACCAGCATGTATGGAATGTATACGAAAACTCTTCCGGCAATGGTCGCATATACAGCTCAATGTAATATGCGCAGGTGTTGCAATTCCCGAAACATGGAAACCACGATTGTATAGACCTTCGCCGATTAGGTCTGGTACTTCATCGGTTCGTTCCGGCAACAAAATTGGCTGGAATCTAATTCCGTCCACAACGCCCCGCTGAAATTCCTCCACGGGCGGCTTGGAATTCTTTGCCAGAAGGCAGTCCGACATAAAAGCAAACGAACTGGTGATCTCAAACGAAAAATGGATCCACTCCCAACCATCGCTTACGGCGGTGGACAGGTCATGGACAAATCTTTTTCCGTTACTATCTTCAATAATGAGGCAACTGTTTACTTTTGGGAGCGGCTCGGACACCCGTTTGGTGACCGGAATTTTGGCCGCATCCGTCGTCCAGATTTCTTTGTCACCAAGGAAAACTCTTGCAACAGACGCCATACTAACCCATTCCGCCAGGCTTCTTCATGAATCCACCTCGGGGTTTCCGCCGCTTTGGCGTACCCGGAGTTGATTTCAGCATGTCTTTACGCGTATAGTCCTTCGACAGTGGTCGAACATTCAACTGAGATTTCGGAAGGTCAGCCATTAGGGATATAAACTCTACTGGAATGGGGTCGCTCATCCACACGCCTTTTCCGCGGGGATAGAATTGGATTCCAACTTCATACGCCTCGTGGGCGGAAATTTGAAGGATTGCAGGCTCGTTATCTCGGCGCTTCCCCACTTCCCTTGCTGATTCGCGGTCGGTGGAGAGGTGGACAAACTGCCGCTTCATCGGCTTCAAACCGCCTTCCAATATGCCAGCGACATACCTTTTGTTTGTTCCAAAAAATAGTTGGGCAGGTGGTTTGCCGGGATGGGGGGCATCCTCCAACACGAGCGAATGTCCGTATCGGGCACGCACTTTTCCGGATTCGTATTCGAACCGCCCTTTAGGGTCTGTGCGAATAATTTCTTCTATCTCGGGAATGCTCATTGGGTGTTCGTGACGCTCGAATGCATCCAGCACGTCGCCGATTTTAACCCATCCATCAGAAGTAAGCGTTAATCCGCCCTTCTCGGGTTTATGGCGCAGCCACATGGTGAGCATCTTGTTACGTTGGGTCTTTAAATTTTCTTCCATGCATCAATTATACACGGCAGAGCAAACATTGGATTTAGAGCAGTGATTTATCTGCCGAAAAGACGCTTGATTCCGCGCTTAGCTTCACTGGATGCTTCAGGAGATGGTTCGCCAAGAGCAACCACAGTCGATTCTTGTTGAGGCTCTTCACCTTCGGAATTAGCCGCAATTCCATTCGATCTCCAGATATCTCGAATTGAGATCGCAAATACAGTGATGTTATCTCTGCCACCTCGGCTGTTCGCGAGTTCGATGAGCTGGCGTGCGATTTCCGTGGGGGATTGCGTAGAACCAATTGCGCGAATTTCATCTGCCTGCACATGCCCGGTCAGACCATCCGAACAGAGTACCCAAACATCACCAACATGTACTTCTTCAATAAACACGTCAGGTTCGACGGTCTCCTGATTGCCAATCGACCTTGTGATAATGTTTCGATAAGGAGAAAGTTCTGCCTCTTCTTCAGTTAATGCTCCTGCACGCACCTGTTCAGCAACAAACGAGTGATCGTGTGTTACCTGACGAATTGCTCCATCGCGAATTAGATATGCACGGCTATCACCCACCTGTCCGACATATACGCGATCTTCTGCAATCACGGCGACGGTCAGCGTGGTGCCCATTCCGCTGCGTTCTGCAACCATCTGGCTAACACCGTAAACGGCACCGTTGGCGGCCTGAATCGACTCCAGCAGAGATGTTGCGATATCTTCGTTGGGGCTGTTGTAATAGTTACTGACGAGCGTTTTCAGTGCCATTTCACTGGCAATCTGACCGGCGGCATGCCCTCCCATTCCGTCTGCGACGGCATAGAGACATCCTCGAACTGCGAGAAGGGTAGGATCTTCCACTTCGAAGAAATCAAACTTATCTTCGTTGTTCTCCCGAATTCTTCCTAGATCTGTTTTGGCACCAAATTTAATTGCCGGCACGCAGTTTGGCAACCGAGGTTCACGCTCGACAAACCCTTTTACAATGTCACCGGGTGAAAACTTAGCCGTTATTTCTCGGTCTTCTTCGATTTCGATTAGCTCTTCTGTCAATTTGCGTGCTCCTCAGTTTCCGTAACAGATTTCTCAGCTTCAGCTTCAGGCTCAGATTCTGCGGGGGAGGCAGGAGGTGTTGCAAATACAATTTCAAATGTATATTCGGACTTACCAAAAGTAACTACGTCGCCATTCATCAAGTTTTGAGGCACATTCGGAGCGATCCGTTGACCGTTGACCGTAGATCCGTTTG
>CAISOI010000810.1 GCA_903886985.1 uncultured Chthonomonas sp. | reverse complement strand
GACTTTCGTCGGGCTGATCGTTATCAGCCGTTTGATTGAAGAATGCACTGAATCGATAGAATTCAGTTTGGGTAATGGGATCAAACTTGTGTGAATGGCACTGTGCACATCCCATGGTCAAACCCATCCAGGTTTGAACTGTTGTGATAGTTCGGTCTTTTACTGCTGCTGTCCTAAATTCTTCACGATCGGTTCCGCCTTCCGTATTGGTCATCGTATTTCGATGAAATGCAGTGGCAACGAGCTGGTTTTCGCTAGGATTAGGAAGCAGGTCACCTGCAATTTGTTCGATTGTGAATTGGTCGAAGGGCATATTGATATTGATTGCGTTAATAACCCAGTCGCGCCACGGCCATAGATTTGGACGAAGCGGGTCTGAACCGTATCCGGCCGAGTCTGCATATCGCGCAAGGTCCATCCACATTCGCGCCCATTTCTCACCGAATCGAGGGCTGGCGAGAAGCTTATCTACATAGATCTCATAAGCGTTTGTAGCATTGTAAGAAACAAACGCATCTACATCGCTTGTATCGGCGGGGAGCCCAGTTAAATCGAGAGCGAGCCTCCGAGCTAAAGTATATTTATCAGCCGGTGGGTTTGGCTTCAGGCCGTGCGCAAGTGCCTGCTTGAGTATGAAATAATCGATTGGTCTATGAGTACTATGGGGATTGGATACGGGCTGAACCCTAGGACGAACAACATGAGAAAACGCCCAATGATCTGAGTACTTTCCACTCTGCGACACCCATTGCTTTAATATCTTAATTTCGTTTGGCGTTAACGACTTACCGGAAGCGTCTGGCGGCATTTTGAGAGAGCCGAAAGAAGCAATCCGCGAAATTAGCGAGCTCTTCGCCGGATCTCCCGGGACGATTGCGGCTTTACCGGAAACTAGTTTTTGAGTTGCACCTGAAAATGTATCCAATCGTAGTCCCGCTTGACGCGCTTTCGGATCGGCTCCATGACATCCGAAGCAGTTCGCGGACAAAATGGGTCGGACATCTCGGGCGAAATCAATAGTAACCCGTGGCCGATTCTCATCCGCTAGAACCGCGGAAAAGCAAACGAACCGTGGAGCACTAATCAAGATTGCAGCTAAAATGGAAGTGGTCTGAATTCTAAAACGCATAATTATTGGACTTCCTTGCACTGGAGCAATGGAGGAAAAACTTGTAATTAACTTCGACGTAAATCCGGATTCTCCTCTCCTTTGATACTTAGGAGGAAGCAATGTTGCAATGATCCACTATGTCGGGTCACCTATTGCGGAGAGAATATCGGATGGCGAAGGGTTTCCTCGCTTCACCCAGGTGATTTTGCCCTGCTTATCGATCACATAGACCGTTCGTTTCATTATCCCAAAAACTCCTCGGCAACCGTAGGCAGATGCAATTGTACCATCGGAATCCACCAGCAATGGGAATGGAAATTTGTTTTCCGAAGCAAACTGCGCATGTCTATTTTTGTCAGCGCCGTTTATGCCAAGAACCACAGTTTCAGCAGCCTCTAGTCTTTGCCAGCTGTCGCGAATTGCGCATAATTGCGACGTGCAAAGGGGCGTACCATCACCGGGATAGAAGACTAACACGACATGCTTTTTTCCAGCAAACTGTTCGAGCGAAACGGTGTCCCCGGTGGATGACTCCGCTAAGAATGAGGGTGCGACTGATCCAACCTTTAACAAATCGGAGCCACTTGAAAAACTCTTGAACATAATGACTCCTGTGACGATCAGTGCTAGAAAACCTGCCCACAGGGAGAATTTCAGCTTTTTATGAAGCTTTGATAGTAGCACGTGCACCCCATGTACCATAATTAGAGTGGATCAACCAATTGACGAAACGATATTCCAGCTCATATTGCGAACTGTCGATAAAGGATTGAGTTGATGTGATTTGGACCGCTCTACTACTACTATAATACTGGAAGATGACATGCATAGACGCCGATTCATCCTCGATTTCAGCTTTAAGATGGTTATTTTCTTGCTACTCTCTACACTTGGCTGCTCAAGACTTCTCGCTGACGAGCCAATTGATCTCTCTAAAGCAGTAATTGTAACTTCCTCAAATGCTACTCTTGTGGAAAAGACTGCCGCAACAGTATTACAGGAAGAGTGGGCCAAGCGTGCTGGTATCACTATTCCGATATTGTCTAAATGGCCGAACCACGGATGGGTCGTAGCACTAACCACGGCGTCGTCACGTGGAAATGGCGTGGTCGATATTCCAGCTTTAACGCGGAGGCAAAAGCCGGAAGGTTTTGCTATTCTTTCGGATCGGAGCAACTCGGATCGACCAATACTTTGGATCGTTGGGGCTGATCCACGTGGCACGCTATTTGGTGCCGGAAAGCTTCTACGAAGTGCTGAATGTCGGTCTAACTCAATCCTTATTAAATCCTCGATAGATCAGATCACATCCCCGGACTATCCTATCCGGGGACACCAGCTAGGCTACCGGGCAACGGCAAATTCGTACGATGCCTGGTCGCCAGAACAGTTCGATCAATACATTCGCGAACTCGCGATTTTCGGGTCTAACAGTGTGGAGGGCATCCCTTTTCATGATAAAAACCCGACTGTCAATTTTTATCCGCGAGACAAGATGAATGTGGACATTAGTCGAATATGCAAAAAGTATGGTCAGGATTATTGGCTGTGGGTTCCTGCAGATTTTGACCTTAAAGATAATAACAAGCGTACTCGGTTTCTGGAACAACACGCTGAGTTGTTCAAAGCGTGCCCCACACTCACGGGAGTATTCGTCGCAGGGGGAGACCCTGGAGATAACCCTGCTGAATTAGTTATTCCTTACCTTGCAGACTTGGCCAAAATCCTTTCGAAACAGCATCCGGAAGCCCGGGTTTGGTTGTCCATGCAAGGGTATTTTCCGAATAAGCAGGACGTTGTATATAAATGGCTGGAAACGGAGAAGCCAAAATGGTTTGGGGGCATTGTTGCAGGTCCTGCGAGCCCTGCTCTCCCAGACCTTAAGGTACGTCTACCTAATGGAACTCCAATCAGGGATTATCCTGACATTACGCACAGTGTCCGGTGCCAATTCGCAGTACCTTATTGGGATCCCGCATTTGCTTTCACGATTGGTCGCGAGTGTGTTAATCCCCGCCCGGAGTTTTTCTCGCGAGTGATTCATGACACAGCTCCCTACACAAATGGGTTCATCAGTTATTCAGATGGAATTCATGATGACGTGAACAAGATCATCTGGAGTAGCCTGGAATGGAACATGAATACCAGTACAGTCTCAATTCTTGAAGATTACTGCCGATTCTTCTTTGGACCCGATTTGACTGCACCAGCATCCGCCGGAATCGCCGCGTTTGAAAAGAACTGGCAAGGCTCTCTGGCGACGAACGGAAGTGTGGACGCGACTTATGCGTTGTGGAATATTTTGGAAAGTAAGTACCCGCAGTTGCGTTCGAACTGGAGGTGGCAGCTTTGTCAACTTAGAGCGAACTATGACATGTACATTCGGCACCGACTGATTTTTGAACAGAGGCTCGAATTGGCAGCCAACTCCAATTTGCTGAGAGCAAAGGAGATTGGTAGCAATAAGGCGATAGAGTTTGCCCGCTCAGAATTGGACAGAGCGGTGCAAGAGCAGATTTTGCCTGACGTGTTGAACCGGATCACGTCGCTATGCGACGAACTGTACCGCTCTATCGGCCTACAATCAAGTGTCACAAAATACCATGCTAGTGGACCCGAACGTGGGGCCGTTCTCGATTTCGTAAATTACCCACTCAATAATCGTTGGTGGTTGGAAGACGAATTTGCAAAGGTAGCGAAATTACCTGAGGAAACTGCTCGACATCAGCGTCTCGTTGAAATTGCAAAATGGGAGAGTCCGGGTCAGGGAAGTTATTACGACGATATTGGGAACGTCGCAAAGTCTCCACATGAAGTGCGAAATGAGTTGCTGGCAGCCCCGCTTTTAGATCTAGATAACCTGGCAATGCCAGGAGTTATGTGGTGGAATGGAAACAACAGTCTGGCAAGGGCTAGGCAGTCATGGTTTACTGATGAAGCGTGGCCTGTCGCACTGAAATACCCGCCCGTAAACCCTGAGTCAGAGTATGAAATCCGAACAACGGGATATGGAGACTGTCTGTTACGAGTGAACGGACATAGGGTCTGGCCTATTGCCGATGGTCGCAATATTGGAGACGTGAAGATATTTCCGCTTCCCCATGGCTTTTATAAGGATGGTAAGATAATCGTCACCTTTGACCCAACCTTCGAGCCACTCCTGAATTGGCGACAGCAGTCTCGATTGACAGAGATTTGGCTCATAAAGAAATAGCATCACAGGACAGATCGGAGGAAGTCATTCGAAAACTTGCCAGTCGAATCCATTCGGGTGGCAAGCTTTCGGAACTGATCTAATTTTGGGTATAAGTACTCTAATTCTGGTTTCTGGATGGAAAATAACTTTCCCCAGTGTGGCCTTGCTTCGAATGGAGCGAGTACTTCTTCCAATTTAGGAATCACTTCCCATACTTCTGTTGGAAGGTCTTTCCACGTGAAGTGAACGGCCACGCAATCCGATTCGTATGCCGTACTCATCCAAAAGGGGTCGGAAGCGACAGTGCGAACTTCAGAGATTAGAACTACGGGTGATATCAGTTCTTTTATGCGCGCAATAGCCGTAAGCGCATTCACGGCGTTTCCACATGGCAACAGGTATTCGGATTGTAGTTCAGAACCGGCACTTGGCATGAATTCCATTCGGAAATGAGGTAGCCGGTCTAGCCAAGGACCTTCGATTCCCAATTGTTCGGTGCAGTTTTCCGGTGATACACTTGCGATCGGGTGCAATTTGTGAAAGCAGGGTTGTGCGTCATAAAACGGGAATAATGGGTCAAAGTTTAGTGGTTCGTTTGCTCTAGCTTTTATCCAAACTTGATTCATGTCCGACGATTTCCAGTCCGTAAAGAGGCTAACGCTGTATCCGACGCCCATAATATCGTCGAAATATTGTTTCCAACTGTGTGCTGGGAGACCGGAGTATACAAATTGCCTAATGTTAAAAGTTGGCTCCACTCTCAACGTTAAAGAAGTAACTGCCCCGATTGCTCCAAGTCCGATTACTGCCCCGTTAAATGCTTCCGAATTGGAGCGCGAATCAAACACGTGAAGTTCACCATTCGCATCCACAATTTCGAAAGCAATAACGGACCCCGCCAAATTTCTGTTTCCAACACCTGACCCATGGGTAGCAGTTGCAACTGCTCCTGCAATGGAAATATGCGGCAATGATGCGAGGTTATGGAGTGCAAGACCGTTCATTTGCAGCTCTTTTGCAAGGTATCCATAAGTTACGTGTCCAGCTACT
>CAISOI010000809.1 GCA_903886985.1 uncultured Chthonomonas sp. | reverse complement strand
TTGGTCGTGCAGGAAGCAATGAATCCCGCTTGCTTGCATAATTCCGGAGTGCGATCATTCATCCCGCCATAGGGATAACAGAAAGTGCGATCAGCACTACCGAGTTCGCTTTCTATTGCTTCTCTTCCTCTAATCATTTCACTCATTGATGCTGAATCTTCCAATGCGTCTAAATGTGGGTGGGTTACCGTATGCCCGGCTATTTCCCAACCTCTATTTTGAAGATCCCTAAACTGGTCCCAGTTCATAATGGGCAATCTCGGCTTACCGTTTACGATATCCCATCGATTTTCATCCCCGACATAATCGGTCGGTACAAATATTGTTGCTGTCCAACCAAAAGATGCTAAGATGGGAGCAGCATTTTCCATGACATTAGTATATCCGTCATCAAAGGTAACACAGACCGCCTTCTTTGGCAATTTCTTCTTGCCATCCATTCCCAGAATGGCGTCCGCGAACGTTATGCCTGTGTATCCTAACTGCTTCAATAATCGCATCTGCCCTGTGAAATGCGATGTGGAAACATTAAGGAATGTATCCTCTTTAGACTGTACTACAGCGCCTACTTTATGATACATCAATATCGGTATCGTCATTACTTGGGATCAAGAATCCTGAAATAAACCTCTTCCATATTCTTCGCCATCACTGGCGCAATAAAGGTGTTTTTCGCACGAACTGATGCCGCAGTCCCCATTCGCTCGCTTTTCTCCCGGTCAGTTGCCAATTCCAAAATAGCAGCTCCAAGAGCCTCTGAATTTCGCTCAACCAGCAATCCGGTAATCCCGTTGTCTATCAATTCAGGATTTCCGCCTGCACGTGTTGCTATGACTGGCTTGCCGGAAGCCATCGACTCAATAATCGCCATTGAGCAGGCCTCATTGATCGATGGAAGTGTTACGATATCAAGAGCACCCAAAAGGCGGGCTACGTCATTTCGGACACCCAAGAATGTCACATGATCCGACACATGGCCATCTTCTGCAATTTGCCTAAGCGACTGTTCAAACTCTGGTTGCGCTTGCCCAATGAACATAAAGTGGATATTGGGATGGCTCAGCACTACCGATTTTACCGTTTCCACCAGTAACTGCGCACCCTTAAATTCATCAACTCGTCCAATTTGCCCGACTAACACAACGTCATCAGCAATGGATAGTTCCTTTCGGACCTCGAGATTTTGCGCTGCCGAAGGTACAAGGTCAGGATCAATCTCGGTACCGTTATATACAGTATGTACACGCTGTTCGGAAACACCGCGCGCCAGCAATCCATTCCGCAAAAAATCTGATACTGCTACTACCCAGTGCCTGTTTCCTCGTGGCAACCATCGATATGCAGCATCCTTTGTGAGTACGTGGACCGTTGAAATGACGGGGACTTTGGCTATTGCCCCAGCGATCACGCCCATATAGGTAGCTCGAGTAAGGTGCGTGTGAACTACATCGACCTTGTTTGCTTTAATAAATTTTGACATAGCGATTACGGATTTAGGAGCGAGCTTGCCTCGCATCGGTAAGCGCATCGTCGGAATTCCCGCGAGGTCCAACTGCTCCGGCAGCCACCCATCGGGCGGACAGACAACAGTAACTGTATGCCCACGCTTTTGGAGGTATTGAGCAAGAACCATGACGTGCTTTTCAGCGCCAGAGGTACGTGAACTTGATATGATTTGAAGAATATTCATAAAGTAGCTATTTCGGCACCACGATTACATGAATAGCTGGCGCGATTTGCGTCTCTTTGGCAAGCGTACCCGTTAGAATGAGATATTGGGGACCAAGTGTGGCATTTGCCGCTGCATTAAATTTCAAGACTGTTTCTGTTGCCTTTTCTGGAATTTGCGGTGCTTCAACAGTTAGCCCGTTCGCTTGACCGGCGGCGGCAAGCACAATTGCTGGCAATGCACCCGCGTCACCCGGTTTTCTATCAACTTTCAGTTTTATCGAAACCGAAGATCCAGCTTTTACAGTGACGGTCAGTGTTTCGGGAACTAGGTTGAAAAGCGGGACGGAAGCATTTGTCGTGACACCTGCAAAAGCAACTGTTCGTGCAACAGCAACTCCTTCACCAGGTCGTGGAAGCTGTGAAACTACGTCTGCGATTTTTTTGATTGTGACACTTGGATCAATATGTCCTTCCCCAGTGACCACAATAGCGGAGCTATCTAAGGGAGCGTCTATGGAAGAAGTCAAGGTAACAATTCCTGTATTGGAATTCGCAGGAATAGTCAGCTTGGATGCAGTCACACCTTTTGGAAGGCCGCTGACGGCAACATCTATTGCACCTGAAAACCCGCCAATCCTGCCAACATTTACGGTCAAAGTGAGCGTTTGTCCTTTACCAATCTGATATAGATCCGGTGTCACTTTCAGGCTATAATCCGGTATTCCTAGAGGTTGAGACAAGATCACATAGGTGTATTCGGGTCCGCTCTTCCCATCAATGGTGCTCACTTCAACGTTGTAGTTGCCCGCAACGCTCGGATTGAAGTCAATATTGACGTCCCGACCAATCTGATCTTCGGTATTGAGAATCTCTTTTCCCGAAGGATCGGTAACGCGGCAAATAATCCCAACTGCCAGAAGAACTTGCTACAATGCATTTTTGATGGCAACTCCAAGGATGATGGAGCCAGCTTATCTAGTCGAGATTCAGTGCACTGCTGATTGCCTGGAAGC
>CAISOI010000808.1 GCA_903886985.1 uncultured Chthonomonas sp. | reverse complement strand
CTGTTGCTGCAATCGTTCCTGCTTCGAGCGCTACATCGAGGGCTTCACCGTACTCCCCTGTCAGAACCAAATGACTAATAACTTTTTGGGCGACTGCTACAATTGCTATCGACTGTTTTGCACGTTTGGCAGTTTCAAAGGCGAGTAGGGCCAATTCCGTGGCACGCTCGTGGCGTCCAACTGTTTCGCCCCACATCGAGAGCTGAACATATATAAAGGATAAATGCTCTGGAACAAACAATTGAGCTGTTCCTGTTTCCCTGTTCAGAAACATCCCAGGTGGCGGCGCAACAAATGGTTCTCCGTCAAGTGTTGCTACAGGCGGCTTTCCAGTAGTCGCGATAGAAGTCATGTATCCACAAGCGTGACCCAATCGCATGAAAAGAGCCTTCCAGGCGGGGTCTTGCTCGATGCTTGAGAAGAGTTGTGCTACGGCAGTGTCCAGTGCATCAAACGCTGCACTCCGGTCCCCATCCGACCAAGTTGCGATGGCAAGCTCACCAAATGCGCGTGCCGCCATTTCTGAAGGGAGAACCGTCTGATGCTGGAGGACCAATTCGCAAGCGGTCGTTATGTGACCAAGAGCTTCTGCAATGTCCTGCCGACTAACAATCACGCCTAAGTGCAGAAGGGCCAATACGCGGTCGAATGGGAACTCAGCGATGTCGTAAGCAACAGCCTCACGCAACCGGACGGCTGCCTTAGTATCTTGACCAGCATAATGGAGGTCGCGACCGATACTCTCTAGTATCAGAAAACGACCCAGCGGATCATGCGTATGCGCTAGTGCATCGTCGGCTGTTAGCGTCGCGGATTCAAGATCACGTAAATACTCTGCCTGAACAATAATCCTAGCCCTAATGGCACTCGCCCATAACACCTCCTGTCCCATACTTAGTGCCTGTGTCGCTAACTGGCTAGCAGAGGCTAGCACCGCTACCCAGTCCTGGTCCCCGGATGGTTTTAGGTGTCCTACCATATATAGCCACTTGCCAAGCTGTAGACATCCTCCCGGCGCAATCTCGCTACTAAACACGCGGTTGCGTTGCTCGGCAGACAGCGAAGCGACCATATCCAGCCACCTCTGTTGCTTCTCATGAGTGTCAATGGACCCAATGACGAGCCAAGGCATTATTCCCTGGATTGCTTCAGGTTGGAGCCCCTGAGGACTATCGTCCCATTGCGGGATGGCCTCCAAGCAAGTAACTGCCTTTGCGACAACCTCACATGCTGCTTGAAAGTCAGACCTGGCCATGAGGTGAGACGTAGGTACCGTTGCTGCCACTACACCCAAATGCTCGTTGTCGCCAGCATTGCGGATCTCTGCAGCGAGGTCACCCAGCATCCATGTGAGGTCTTTGTCCAGGCGATGACCGGCGGTGATTTGTTGGCCGCGAATATAGAGTCGCATGGTTGCAGGTATCTGAGGTGGCAGTGGCAGGTCCCACCAGATGGAAACAATGCCTGCAACATTCGTGTTGAGTTCCAATCGATTGAATTCTGCAAGGGCACGGGCCAAATGGCTACCTGCCTGCTCAAACGCGCTGGCCAGCGCGAAGTAAGTGATGGCATTTACTAATTCCCCTGGGCGCAGTTCAGATTTTGCCGTTGTGTGTTCACCTAGTGCTAGGTAACATGCTGCACAAGTTATGGCTGATAGGTCGCCCTGTTTCAGGGGTCTGAGTAACGGGGATATCGACATAACTGCGGCCGTTTCGCGTTGAACCCATAAGCCAACCAGAGACTGTAGACGCTCCAGGGGACGCTCGACCGGCGGGTTAACACCAGCTACTCTCTGCACCACCGTTGTGTCAAAGCCGCCAATGATTAGGTTCAAACGATAGAGCAGATCCCGGTTATCAGACTCAGTGACGGTTGACAACAAGCGCGATAGCGTTTCTCTGTTTAGGTCCGCCGCATAGTCTGCGGCTATCAGTCCATCAAAAGTTTTGTCGCCGACTTCCCAGTTACGCTCCCTAAGGTACTGGGTGATCGCTACAAAGATCGTTGGATTTTTACCTGCCAGCGAGAGGGCAAACCGAGCAAGGTTGACCGTATTGTCGGTATTTGGTGCTCCATAAGCGCACATAGTCTCGATGGCCTCCTCGTCGGTCAGCGGAAATATCGACGGTGCGTGGACCGCCGATGCATCAACGAGCTGTCTAACGTTGGAAGGAAGAATAACGGTTGCTGTCGAGAGGAGGTTAATCCCACGCGCCTTGCAGAGCAGAGCAAGGTGAACGAGGCGCTCAGCAAGCGGATCGCCGGTCTGGACTGGAGGTATGTCATCTAGCACGACGAGGGAACCCGGCTGCCATTTGGAAACCGCGATCTCCCTCGTGCGCTCGGGGCGAAGCACCTGCGCGCCGCTCGCGAATGATCTCATCGCAGCATCAAGACGCTGCGCCGCTTGGTAGACATCAAGGTCGCGAAAGCCCAACCACACCGGGCATCCGAGAGCTGTGGCTACTCCAATAGCTAATTGTGACTTGCCTGACCCTGCTCCGCCATAGACAGCTAGCCACGTAACCCGACGCAAATGTTCGACTACGGAGGATAGTGTTCGCTGCCTGGGGCTACCAGCTTTCAATGGAGGGGGCACTTCAAGCGGGGGCGTCGCAACCACATAACTCATTGCAGTACTGGTAGTCTGCGTCGTTATGACGCTGTCCAACCTCTGGGAGACGACTGACAAGGCAACTGCTTGATGTTGCTGAGCGTCCTCCATTTGACGAACACGTGTCTCAATATCCTGCAGTACGCCTCGCACAGATACCAGTAGCGCATTATCTTGCGGCTCCAGTTCGGGCCGATTCAATAAGTCATCGCGGTCGTGGGTAGTCAGGCGTTTGATCCCACTAGAGGACAGCACGCGGAATACCACGGCAAACAAGTGGAAATAGAGCCGCTCTGCATCCTGCTCACTGACGGCATGAGCCTTGGCAATTAGGGATCGACAAATCTCAGTAGGAAGCTGTCGTGGGTCCGACTGAAGAGTGTTCCACATGAATGAATTGATTAGCGAGCGCAGATTTGTATCGGGTGAATTTGCAACAAATTGTGTATAACGGTCCCAGATGTCTTTTGGTAAGTCCGGTGGCTTTTTAACTCCTCCCAAAATGAGTCGGAGGGACTTGAGAACCTGAGCCTCTTCGGTTGGAGTAACTTTCCCATTTCGAAGTTCTTCCCACTTGGCAATTCCGAATTGAGGCGATGGGAAAGGGCATGGCCTTTCTCGTGCCGGCTTGGCATTAGTCGTGAACTGAATGCGGAGAGATAGCTTCGTGTTGTTTGATAGGTGTTCAATTGCATTAGCAATGGCAACGATGGCACTGTTAGACCGCAAGGTAATACTGCCCTGACGCACCTTGACCTGCTCTAACACGCGTTCGACCTCGCCCGTCGCGAGCGCTGCCATGACTCGATCTATATCCTCGCCCTGCTCAAGTTCCAATTGTTCATTTACCGAGAGGTCAAGCCAGCGGACTATTGTGGTGTCTACCTGGTACACGTAGCCCCGGATGACAAACCAGGCATCTCTCTCTCGACTGATAACAAATCCGGACATCGGCTTAATACACTCTCAACAGAAGAAGTCAATCGGCGCGTCATTTGCACAGATGACGAGATTACGCATATCTGTACAGTGCATGTTGCGCGTTTGCTTGGTCCCTACCGTCTGTTCCTGATTATACCCAACGAGATAGCTGCCTGTTCGCGCACAAGGTCTTCAGGATGATCCAGTGTCAGTTCAGGGGCGGCCTCTGCCGCAGGGGCGCCCGAACTCGCCAAAGCCACTGCCACATTCCGCATCAATCCCCCCCATTTGGTCCTCTTAACCGGACTTCCTTTGAACTGGGCCCTAAACTCATCTTCAGTCATCTTGAGAAGGTCGATCATTGAAGTCCTTATCGTAACCGATCTGGGTTGCATCGCCGGTTCAGTCGATGAAATCCTTCTTTTTTTTCCTACTGGACACACCTCCTGGCAGAGGTTCACAGTATCAAAACAATCGCCCTCAGGAAAGAATGGACTGTTTTTGACTGATTGAAGCAATGTGAAAACAGATTCTTCACTTCACCAGTGATGCTGGAATGTACTCTTACTCCTGTTAGGCTTTGTTCAGATTGACCGTGTTATTATGTTGTTTTGATTGATATGGATGGTGCTTTTGGAGAGGTTCACTGGATTCCCGCCTTCGCGGGAATGACGGATTGTGGCATTTTCTTAATGGACACGGATTTTGCGTACATATTGGTTCATTACGGACGGGACGCCCGCCTTCCCAGATAGGCACGGAATGCCGAGCGCTCTAAGAAGACATTGCGTAACGTATGTGGACCAGACGCCCGCTCTCCAAATGCATTGCGACAACGGGGAGAGGATTAATTCTAAATATTGGATGTCAAGTATCATAATGCGTAAGAATCAATCGTGACAAATTAGACATTTGGGTGCCTGTCTTGTTAGCGGGCAAACGCAAGACGTGATCAACACTTGGAAGAGCTATGGAATTAGATCCTGTAACAACCAGCCCGACGACACCAGCCCTTCGCAAAAGGCATAGTCTGGCACGAATCTGCGTCTATTTCAGCCTCATTATTTGGCTCTTTCTCCTTGTCGTGCCACGCCTTGGCTGGATAGTTCGCAGCCAACTTCGCCAACAATTTCAGAACGCCACTATTCCGTTCCAACACCAGCCTGCGCGCGGCAGCCGTGAAATGGCGGCTATTTTCAAAGCGAAGATCGACAGTAAGCAAACATACATAAAGGAACACTATTCAAACGATCTTGGAATTCAGATCGCCAACATCATGGCGATTGTCGCAAATACCGCTGTAGGAGATGATGCACAAAGTAGAAAAGCTCTAACAATGCTGAAAGCTCTCGAACCCAAATTCTCGGACAGACCAGAATTTTATTCGATAATTTGTCGCATCGAGGCAGCTAATTGGGTTCCCTTTAGACGTACCGCAGTCGACATCAGTGATCACAATACCGATAAACTCCCACCGAATACCGCGGCAGTCAAGAGTGCCAGAGTAATTACTGCCAATGAGACATTGGCATACTGTACAAAATGGGAGAAGCTTCAACCCGAAAACTGTGCAATCTTCCTATACAGAGCATACGCTCTATTCTGTTTAGACCGAGACCATGAAGCACTTGAAACATTGCATAGGGCAGCATTATCTACCGGCGTGAACGAATATTGCGAGATAGAGTTTTCGGGGAGAATGCGGTACTTAGAGATTCTGTTCCATCGGCAGTCTGCGCTCGTTAAAACAAGTACAATTTACGGCATGTTGTTCCCGCAGTATGCGCGCTGGAGATATATGATAAGAACATGCTCCTACACGGCGGGACAATTAGAGAGAAACGGCGATTTTAGAGCCGGCATGAGAATTAGACAAGATATTCGCTTGATCGGAGAAAACCTTCTCTATAACGGCACAACCGCGGTGGCCAACCTTGTAGGTGGCGCATTTACGATCCTTTCAGCTTCGCATCCTGCTGGCATTGTCGTCGCCAAAAATCCAAAACTCACGCCCGACCAGAGAGCAGAGGCGACTTATAATCGATACTTTGCCTTCCTACACAAACATGGCGCTGACGATGAAATTGCGGCAATGAAAAGGACGAGAGCTGCTGTTCTTGAGATCAAAAATATTGTGAAAACGTTTCAGGAACAGTCGCCATGGGGCCCAGCAGACGGTGACAATTTACAGTTTTTCTGGACTATTGGTTATATGACCATAGCCAATCTAGTGTGGCTTGTGATTGGTGGAATCTATCTGTGGCTTGTTCGGCAAAAGATAAAGTCAAAACCTGGAGGGAATAGCAAAGCAACTACCTTACTTTATTTCGGTGGACTTGGTTTAACTCTACTATTTGTAGTCGCGTCACTCTATCCGAGTCAGGTACTACTACCATCTCAAACCTTACAGGACTCATTCAGTCTGTTTGGTGTGGATAGCGATCCAGACGCTTATCAAGATTTATCGCGATTGTCTTTATTCATACTGTTTTTGGAATGCTCATTAGGGCCGATCACAGCAGTAATTGTCTCTTTCGTCGTAGCAACTTGCAAGTTTCGAAGGTTCTCCACCGTACTGAACAAGAGTCTCGGCAATGGACTTGCAGTTATGTCGGTGATTGTGGTTCTGTTTTATTCACTCATGGTATCTATTGCTGCCCATTTTGAATCAATCGCCGAACCGAATCTTGCAGCGGGGTTAGAGCATGAAGGAAAATTCGCGGCACAGCAACTAGGCAAAGAATGGCCGTCACGCAATCCGTAATCCTGAGCTTCATCAGAACTGTTCCAATTTCTCTGTCAAAATGATCATCCATAGAATAGAAATGACGAATCCGTTGGTGTATCCTGTTTAACGCTGATAGTTGGATTATCGGCGGCAGTTTGGTATACTCTTTGACAGTTACTTTATAACCGCTGGGGGTGCTGACACTGTGTCGGCTGAGAGGTGTTTTTGACACCAACCCTGGTACCTGAACCGGATAATACCGGCGTAGGAAAGCGGACACGACCTGAACTTTTTAGAAGTCATTTGAAGGCCGTCATCCCGCTTGTTTGCGGTATGGCGGCTTTTTGCTTTTTAGTCGATCAACTGATGACGACACTTACAAGATTACTGGAGATAAGATATGTCTACAAACGGCACCAATGGGCACACTAATAACGGTCGCACAGAGCGAATCCCTTTGAATAGCGATAGCACGGATTATCGCTTTCCAGCCTCCCAAAAGGTGTACATTGCTGGCAGCATCTTTCCAAATATCCAGGTGCCGATGCGCGAAATCTCGCTCTCCCCTACTCGCAGCCTGAACGGTAAGACGGAAACAAATCCACCGTTACGCGTTTACGATACCAGCGGGCCATACACGGATCCGGATATAAAGCTGAACATTCGCGAAGGGCTGCCCTCAATTCGTGCCTCGTGGATTCAGAACCGTCCGGGTGCGACATATGTTGAGAGTGCGCCGAGTTATAGACCCGTCCCCGGCCATTCTGACCCAGACTTGCCCATGCCGGGAAAACGCCAGGTACTCCGTGGAAATGGCGCCGTAACCCAGATGCAGCTCGCGCGAGCCGGAGTTATCACTCCGGAGATGGAGTACATCGCCATTCGTGAGAACATGGGACGAATGAACCAAGCTCACAATCAACGAACACATGCTGGCAGCAGTTTTGGAGCGGCGATACCTGCTGAAATTACGCCGGAATTTGTGCGCGACGAAGTGGCACGAGGACGCGCAATTATTCCCGCGAATATCAATCACCCGGAGAGCGAACCGATGATTATCGGTCGCAATTTCCTCGTGAAGATTAATGCAAACATCGGTAATTCCGCAGTTACTTCCAGCATTGAGGAAGAAGTCGAGAAGATGACATGGGCAACCCGATGGGGTGCGGATACGGTCATGGATCTCTCCACTGGCAAGAATATCCATGAGACGCGCGAGTGGATTTTGCGCAATTCTCCAGTTCCCATTGGAACTGTGCCGATCTACCAAGCTCTGGAGAAAGTGAACGGCAAAGCAGAGGACCTAACCTGGGAGATTTTCCGCGACACACTCATTGAACAGGCCGAGCAGGGAG
>CAISOI010000807.1 GCA_903886985.1 uncultured Chthonomonas sp. | reverse complement strand
TCTCCTGACACCTTTGAGTGAGTACTATGGATCTAAGTGGCCCAACAGTTCCTGCAATCATGAAAGAAAAGAGCCACATGAGTACGACGGCGAGACCGCCGTACACCAAGAGCTTTAGAAACCATCCGCTGGAGGCGTTATCTGTAAGTCGCACCATTGTATTGTGCGCTACTGCGCTTTGACTGTTCCGTCCATGAACAACACGTTATTCTTGCCACCGTGTCGACCCGGTTTCGGAACATCAGCCAGGTTGCCGTGAGCGTCAGTAATGGCGTTCGAAGTTTCATAGAGCAATGGAGTATTTGCTTTGTCCGTAATATCCTTGAGTCTCTTTCCAGTAATAGCATCGTTCATTGCATAGCCAAATTTGCCAGTTGAGGGACAATTCAGCCAGCTTATCTGTTCTTTGGCTACAAATGACTGTGCAGGATCTGTGATGGCCGTCCCCCAACGATCTGATGGTGGAAGTGTATCGTCATAAGACTGGGCATAGTTTTGGATCGCACTGTAGAGTTTTTTGAGCCGGTCGGGACATCCGTTGGCAATGTCAACATTTATCGTGGGACCGCTGCTTTGGGGTTTGATTTCCTTGTAGAGATCGACCAGTTTCTTTACCGGCATTGCAACCAATCCGACACTGGCACCCAGTGACAATAGACCAACAAGAGAAGCCTTTCCCGATTTTGATCCAGCTATAGCCCCTCCTACTAAAGCGAGTGCGGTCGCCCACGCAAGAGATGTCAATCCGGTTGCAGCAGGCGTAATATTTTGTTTGCCAATGTGCCACTCGTAGTTCATGGCAAAATAGATGACGGTTGCCCAGAGAATCGCCGGCACAAGTGCGGGACCTATAACTACGCCCTTTCCGCCGAGTTTCTTCCTGCCGATCACGCCGGCAATAAAAGGGCCCACAAGGACCAGTGGTGACAGAACCAGTGACAGGATCGACGTCGTTATTAATGCCGAGCCGAACGATCCCTTATTTTCTTTTGACATTGAGACTCCAAGTCATTCTAAATTATTACAGGCGCGGACTTGACGGTTTCATAGGTACTCCGTGGCTCTGAACGCCCTTAGCTTTGGTGGTGCGAGCGTAAATCTTACCTTGAGAAAATGTGTACAACGTATCCATTTTCGCACCGCCCCATGCTAATAGACGGGTTTCACTTCGAGTAGGATTTTCAATAATTCCGTTTACGCGACTGGCTTGATCAAGGACTTGCACTCCAAGGTTGGTAGTGACATACAACCAACCATTTGTGTCGACAACAGAGCCGATTGCTGACGCAACAGGGGAATCGTAGGCGACGTGCAGATCAAAATACGGCTGCTTGAACCGAAGTGTTCCATCGTTTGCAACTTGATATGAGATGGCCATATTCCCTGGCAATGCCTTAATAGCTATGAGAAGCGTTTGATCGGGTGTGAATTGCAGTCCGGACAAATTAGTCACGTCCCTGTCCAAAAGCACTTTCTTGTTACCGCCACCCAGACTCCAGATTAGTCCGCCATTTGAATCAGCGACATACACATTTCCTAATCGATTAATAGCTATAATGTCCGCTCGAATGTCATGCTCTAGAACTTCTTCTGCGCCATAAACGTCATAGGACAAAATCCGTTTGGTTCCTGGTTGTGTGGCGTAAAGCTTCCCGTCTGGTCCGAATGCGATACCAGCAACACCGGGAACTCTGTTCTTGAAAGTCGAAATCACTCCACGCGTATCAATCTTGAAGAATGCTTTAGCGGCAGGATCGTAAAAAAACACTTCACCTGCTGAGTTGGTCGCCATGGAGACAGCATTATAAGTGTTTTTGCTGACCTCGCGCCATGTTTCTCCCTTTGCAAGGATAGTAAGTACCGGCTGTCCATTTGAATCCGTGGCAGAAATGGGTTTTGGGTAGTCCCGCCATAGCCAACGCATTGCATCAGGAAGAATCGCAGCACCATGCACGCCGCTATGATATCCAGTTCCCATCTCAAATTTGACATCATACTTCGCGTACTTTAGAGCGGCTGCCATGTCCATATTAGCAATGGGCCAACTTCCAGCATAAATATCTTGATCGTTGGAACCATCCTGCAGAAATACGCGAATAGGTTTTGGCTCCATTTTACGGATAAGGTCAGGAAAAGTCTGTCCACCCCTAAGGCTAGTGAAACTGCCTACCATACTGTAAACACGACGGAACAAATCGGGTCGATTCCATGCTGCAAAGAAGGCGCAGCTTCCGCCTGAACTGCCACCGGCCAGTGCTCTCCCATTAGGGTCATTTGTTAGATTCCACTTTTTGCCAACTTCAGGTAGCAACTCTTCTTCAAGGAACCGTGCATATTCACCGCTGACACTGTCATATTCAAAACTGCGATTATAGCGCGGTAATGCGTTCACGTTCGCTGCCGGAACAACACCCGGATTGACCATTATAGCTATGGTTATCGGCATCTCGCCTTTTGCAATCAAATTGTCGAATACTACCGGCACACGAGCTCCACCTGTCGCACTCTGATAGCCGCCACCGTCTTGAAATACGATTACGCATGCCGGTTTACTAGACGTGTATTGTTTCGGGACATACACCCAGTAATCACGTGTAGTGCCTGGAAACACATGCGAATTTCCAAATGTAAAGTGTGTCACTTCACCGTGCGGTACGTTAGGATTGGGCTGTGAATCCGGACCAAGCTTATAGTTATCCTGTGCCATAGCAGGAGATAAAATCGTTGCGACCATCAGGGCGGTTATGACTCTTGAAGCGATCTTCAAATTGGAATTCCTTTTTGGGGTACTAAATGTTGTGCTCAAAGCAAGGCTTAGTTCGATGTGTCGGCTTTCCATGCCAGCTTGCGAAGGTCCTTGTATCCGATCAACTTGATTCCAAGGCTATCGATGAGTTTTCTGGTTTCTGGATCAGTCATGATCAGATATTCGTTATATCTGTATTGCCATGCACCGGAAATATGCTTAAATTCGTCGTCATCAAGGGCTAGGTGGACAATGAATTCCGTTACACCAGGTTTCAGATTACGGAATGCATTGTAATAGTGGGCGCGACGAGTTTCAAGGGAATCGCCTTCAGCGCCTTCTTTAAGATAGTCCAAGAAAACATAGTTTTGTTTCTTGAGTTCTTTGTAAGACTTAAGAGCATCAAACTTGAATTCTTCTGTAGCCTGTTTGATTCTGTCTACGGTTGGGAAAAGGATCATCGGCATAAATCCAACTTCTTTGGCAACTCGGACATACGTAGGATAGAACTTTCCAATGAATAACGTCCCCATATGTGAATCTACGTGTGTAGGCTTAATTCCAAAATGCGCTGCACGTGCGACCTGGGCTTTGATTTCCTTTTCCACTTCTGCCGCCGAGGCAAACTGGGCAGTCTGGTTCTCATCGGAATGAATGAAACCGTCTTTATCAATCAACCCGGGCACTTCCGGAATTGGAGTGACAGTTGGCCACCGATAGTTTCGCCATTCGCTGGTCATTGTCAGGTGTAAGCCGAAATCAGCTTCAGGGTGGTTTCTGCAATATTCAGCAATCTCAGGCATCCATGGACAAGGCACCATAATACTAGCGCAGGTAACAACTCCTTTTTCCATTGCCCTGATTGTTGCAACATTGACTGAATGACACAATCCTACATCGTCCGCGTGAATAAGGAGTAGTTTGTCGGTCGCTTTGTAGCCCAGCCTTTCTGCCAACGTTTTTTCTCGTTGTGCAAAGGCATTAGAAGCAATAACTAAAAGTCCAACTGCAACTATTGATTTTGTGATCCAAGCAAATTTTGCCATAAGTAATCCTCCCTGACCGATACGTTTTCTTTCAACACAAGGGGCTTGCATACCTTCTCGGTTGTCAAACTGAACGCAAGCAGGAAATGACAAAGCGTGAGAGAAACTACAGTCAACATCGAATTCTGGAGAAGAACAATAGTGAAATATTTGGGGTTATCTGTTCTGGTTGCGGTAGGTTTAAGTTTGGCTGCGACAACGGTTTATGGGCAAACTTACTACGAGGAAGAAGTAAAGTCCTCGGACACGAACCGAACCAAACAGGTTGATGAGTTAGACAAGTATATCAAATCCCAAAAGATTGATGAAACTCGTCTGAGCAAGCTCCTAGTTCCAAATTATTCGAGTGTTGCAGCATATGAGAGGTCTGTTGTTTCCTACCGAAAGGCGTTCGCTGCTAGCATTGGCTATCCGCCAGCAGGCAAAGTTGATCAGGGAAATGCTCGGTTTGACAAGATTGGTGAGGATGCTATTGGCACATACTACCGAGCACATATTCCAGTTCTGCCTGAAGTCGAGTCTCTGGGAATCTATATTGTTCCGAAAAACTTAAAGGGCAAGGCACCTCTGGTTATATCGATGCATGGCGGCGGCGGCACTCCGGAAGTCGCGCTTTTTCATGGTGGATCAAATTATCACGATATGGTTCGTGGTGGCGTTAAGCGTGGCTACGTTGTATTCGCTCCCACACATTTGTTCTTTGCAGAAGGGTATCCGCGAGACATTCGGAACCGCATCGACGAGAGAATGCGGTTAATCGGCACGAGCCTAACTGCAGTTGAGATATACAAGATCAGCCGCGCACTGGATGTGCTGGTGAAACGCCCAGAAGTTGATCCCAAGCGTATTGGAATGGTCGGTTTATCTTATGGCGGCTATTACACGCTGGTTACCGCTGCCTTAGAAACCCGAATTAAAGCCTCTGTATCAAGTTGCTACTACGGTGTTCAGGAAGGGCGTTATGAGCAAGATGAAAATGGGGTGCCTTCCGATTTCCGATTCACCGATCGATTTACACTGTTCAAAGATGATAGTATAGTCGCATTGATATGTCCTCGAGCATTGGAGATACAGGCGGGTGCTACCGACAATGCCAGCCATAGAGAAATGGGCAAGCGTATTGCCCCGAAATCATCTGAATTTTACGGCAAACTCAATGTCCCAAGTAAATTTCGGTTCGTTGTATTCGACGGTGGGCATGAATTTCACGATACGACTGCCTGGGAATGGCTCTCTAAACATCTGTAGAATGCAAGGAAATCGGAGACTTCAATGTGGAAAGTTTTGGCGGGGTTGATGGTAATGAGTAATTTGCATAATGGACCAGTGGGCATATTCGAAAGTCACGGCGACGTCGGCCCCGTGTTAAATGCCGGCTCTATTTTGTATTCGAAAGATAGTCAAGAATATCGTATAGGCGGTAGTGGCACCAACATGTGGTTTGCACACGATGAATTCCACTTTGCCTGGAAGCAACTCCAAGGAGACTTCATACTGCGCGCGCAAGTTTCTTTTGAAGGTGAAGGGGTTGACGCCCACCGAAAGATCGGATTGATGATCAGAAAGGATCAAAGCACCGATTCACCATATGTTGATGCCGCCGTTCATGGCGATGGCCTCACCTCAATGCAATTTCGTAAAGTTGCCCATGCAAACACAGAAGAGCAGAAGTCGATGATGAAGGCTCCTGACATCGTTGAACTATCCCGTGTCGGCGGCGTATTCCACATGCGCGTGGCTCATTTTGGTGAAGTCTTTCAAGAAGAGACACTTTCCGGAATCGATCTGGGAGATCGCGTTTACGCTGGAATTTTTATTACGTCTCATAATCCCGATGTCGTAGAGCGCGCGACCTTTAGCAATGTTCGAATTGTAGTACCAGCAAAACCAGATTTTGTACCCTACAAGGATTATCTCGGCAGTAAGCTAGAAATACTTGATGTCGGATCGGGTCAAGCTAAGATCATATTTGAAACCGAAAAGAATATTGAGGCACCGAACTGGACCCATGATGGCAAGTTCCTGATTTACAACAGTGGAGGCAAGCTGTATCGATTTCCGCTGAGGACTGGGAAACCAGAACCCATTAATACAGGGAAAGCGGATCGCCTTAACAACGATCACGTACTATCAGCAGATGGAAAACAAATTGGCATCAGTCACAACGCTAGGGAGATCGGAAAGGGATCACTAATATACACAATGCCTATCACAGGCGGAGAGCCAAAGCAAATCACGACTGACGGACCTTCCTATCTGCATGGTTGGTCCCCAGACGGCAAACTATTATCATATACCGGCGGTAGGAGTGGGGCGATGGACATCTTCACGATCCCGGCCTCCGGCGGAACGGAAACCCGGCTTACGACTGCCCCCGGTTTAAATGATGGTTCGGAATTTTCACCCGACGGAAAACATATCTACTTCAACAGTTCAAGGTCTGGAACCATGCAGCTCTATCGGATGAAAGTGGACGGATCAGAGCAGACTCAGTTGACAAATGACGCCTTTAACAATTGGTTTCCACACATCTCTCCGGATGGTAAATGGATAGCATTTATCACATTTGGTCATGAAATATCCCCGACAGACCATCCGTACTACAAGCACGTTTATCTGCGGTTTATGCGAGTCTCAGGTGGAGAACCAAAGGTAATCGCCTATCTTTATGGTGGACAGGGGACTATCAATGTCCCTTCTTGGTCTCCTGATTCAAAGAAACTAGCATTTGTTAGTCATACTGGTCCCGTGAACTAGTCACTTATTTCATGACGGGCGCGCGCGGGACTCTTTGATTAACATCTGGCAATTTGGGGAAGTCCTTGTGAGGCTCCTTTTGGTACCAGTAAGCTGTGCTACACATGTCGTCAGACCGTTCATATAGACCGTTTGGACCATATCCGATGTTCTGAATAGTCACACGAAGTTCTTTCTTGAAGTGGACTGGATCAGGGATGTGCCAACGGTACATCGAAACGAGTCCCTTTCGCTCGGTAGGCGCGCCGTGATACGGTGTGTTAAACTGACCTATTCCCCAGGCTGATCCGAAATAATCTTCTGTACCTGTCCCTGCGATCGTCGGCAGATCCTTATCCCCATCGATAAAGAACTTGACTTCGCCCTCGCCCCACCAGTTTCCACTTAGTGGCACCAATGCCAACATCGTTCCGACATATTTTCCAGAACCTGTTGCTTCAAGTCGGACATATCAGAGTCTAAATAGGCACGCGTCCATCGTTTATCAAATCGTTCGGCGGCAGCAGTATCGCGCATAATAGGGACATGTACTTCTTCAATGATGGGCTGAGAGAACTGACGTCGGTCG
This sequence comes from uncultured Chthonomonas sp., assembly GCA_903886985.1. Taxonomy (GTDB): domain Bacteria; phylum Armatimonadota; class Chthonomonadetes; order Chthonomonadales; family CAJBBX01; genus CAISOI01. The sequence goes on along the minus strand of CAISOI010000807.1, from coordinate 120 downwards.
CGTTCCCGATTTAAGTAGCTAATATATCCTGCAATATCATCCAAGAACCGGGCGCGACCAGGCACCGTGAATTCCCCCTCGTCATTTAAGTAGCCCTCTGCGAATCCGTCAAAATGGGCC
>CAISOI010000806.1 GCA_903886985.1 uncultured Chthonomonas sp. | reverse complement strand
TACCATGCATTAGGACCACCGGAAAAGATACCACTTGGGTCTGGAGCACTTGGGCAGTGGTAGATCGCCCATGACTTGGTGTAAGGATCCTGAAGTTTAGGCCAATAAGAATATCCGCCGGTTAAAGTATCACCAGTGAAAGTTCGCATTGGAGCCATTACTTCGTCACAATCTTGAAGATACATGGCCCAAGAAAGTGTCGCTTGCTTCATGTTAGAAAGGCAGGAGATACCTCGTGCTTTTTCACGTGCTTGTGCAAATACAGGGAAAAGAATAGCGGCTAGGATCGCGATGATCGCGATGACGACGAGGAGTTCGATTAACGTAAACCCTCGACTGATACGGCGAGTACTCATTTACTTCCTCCAAATGAAATAGGAACAACAGTGGATTGTCGGTTGCGTAACTATACTTACAATTGATGGGACTGTCCGTAAGTTACAATTGTTCCGATAAATATAAAGTCTCGTCACAATTCAATAGAGACGAGTTACCACCATAGAAACATTGTATCACAGTTTGTTACATTGTTCAACAAGTATTATCGTCTTGTTAAGGAATTGATGGGCTTCCAAGAAGAAAAGTCACCGGAATTTTTCACCGGTGACTTTGAATCTCTAATCTGCTACGGAAAACACTTTTAGCAACTGTTTAAGCTTTAAGGTTCTCTTGTTTCTTTTCTTCACGACGCCGTAAATTGGAGTCAAGTTGGCGCTTGCGCATACGTATGTTTTTCGGCGTTACTTCAACAAGTTCGTCGGTACCAATGTACTCGATAGCACGATCCAAGCTCATCAATGTTGGAGGGGCAAGTCGCACAGCAACGTCACTGGTGCTTGATCGCATGTTAGTCAGATGTTTGGTTTTGCAGCAGTTAACCTCAAGGTCGCCTTCTCGTTGATGTCGGCCAATTATCATCCCCTCGTAGACCTCGACACCTGCGCCAATGAAGAGCATGCCACGATTTTCGGAGTTGCTGAGACCGTATGCGGTGGTTGCGCCTGATTCTGATGCAAGGAGTGAGCCGCTCTTTTGCACTCCAAGCTCACCGGAGAGTGGTTGGTAGCCTCCAAAGAGAGAGTTCAACACACCCGTTCCACGAGTGATCGTAATAAAGTCAGAACGGAAACCGAGGAGCCCGCGAGTTGGTACTCGATAGGTAATATGGACGACACCATTTCCTGGCGACTGCATATCCTGCATGTCTCCACGTCGTTGACCAAGTTGCTCGATAACTGGTCCCATGTAGTCTTCCGCAACGTCGATACGCACTTCTTCGATTGGTTCGCAGAGTACGCCGTCGATGTTTCGATAGATGACTTCAGGGCTAGAGACCTGCAATTCGTATCCTTCTCGACGCATTGTTTCGATGAGAACTGCAAGGTGAAGTTCACCACGTCCAGAAACGAGGAACGCATCTGGACTATCTGTCTCTTCAATTCGAAGGCTGACGTTGGTTTCGAGTTCCTTGAATAGTCTTTCACGAAGTTTGCGCGACGTGCAGAACTGCCCCTCACGTCCAGCAAACGGTGAAGTGTTTACCGCGAAAGTCATTCTTAGGGTAGGTTCGTCAATGTCAGTGGATGCGAGAACCGTGGGATTATCTCTGTCCGTGATAGTCTCACCGATATTTACGTCAGAGATCCCAGTAATTGCGACAATCTCACCGGCTTCTGCAAGCTGCACTTCGACACGTTTCAATCCTTCATAAACAAACAAGGTAACGATCTTGCCCTGTTTGTGCTCTCCGGATCGCGTCACATAGGTCACCAACTGTCCGGGCGCAATAGAGCCTGCGAAGAGTTTACCGATAGCAATCCTGCCTCTGTAATCATCGTAATCGATAGAGGTAACCAACATCGCAAGGGAGGCATCTGGGATAGCATGGGGAGGCGGGATATGCTCGACGATGCACTCAAAGAGTGGTCGCAAGTCGTCGTTTGGATTATCGACATCCGTGGTTGCAGTACCGCGTAGTCCGTTAGTATATACAATTGGGAAATCCAACTGTCTGTCGTCAGCGCCTAGTTGGACAAAGAGGTCGAAAGTTTTATCGACAACATAGTCGAGTCGCGCTTCCGGTCGGTCAATCTTGTTTACAACTACAATGATTTTATGTCCAGCAATCAGGGCTTTCTGAAGCACAAATCGTGTCTGAGGCATTGGACCTTCAACGGCGTCGACAAGCAGCAACGCGCCGTCAACCATATTCAACACGCGTTCAACTTCGCCACCAAAATCGGCGTGACCGGGTGTATCTACAATATTAATCTTGATTTCGTTGTTGCCGTCTACTCCAGCGGATTGGGGGTTTAAAGGGTGGTATAGAATCGCAGTATTCTTTGCGACAATGGTGATACCACGTTCTCGTTCTTGATCCATACTATCCATAACGCGTTCCGCAAAATGCTGATTGGCGCGAAAAACGTTACCCTGGCGAAGCATACCGTCTACCAGGGTAGTCTTACCGTGGTCAACATGAGCAATAATTGCTACATTTCGTAATGGGCGATTCATCTAAACAACTGGCCTCCTTAAAACCGCACATATTCTACCACAAAATGACCATTTCCTGTTTGACACTGAGCGTCTAAAGGGACTATAATTAGCGTTATTCTCAGGTTAACTTACGCTTATCACCCCGTTAACATATCATTTTTGTTAGACCAAATGGGGCAATATTATGGATGGAAAACCAAACATTAAATGATCAATAAGGCTATGCGAGCAGCTGTATATGAAGGACAAAACAGGGTTGTGGTCCGAGAACTGCCAGTGCCTGAGTTCGGTCCGCGGGAGGTTTTGGTTCGGATAAACTGCTGTGGAGTTTGTGGCACTGACCTAAAGAAAATTCAGTATGGGCTTGTGCCGCCGCCCCGGATATTTGGGCATGAGATGGCTGGGGTGATCGCCGCGGTCGGTGAACAAGTTCGGGACTGGCAAGTTTGCGACCGAGTTGCTGTAATGCATCATGTGCCCTGCATGGACTGCTACTATTGCAGACATTCGAATTTTGCTCAGTGTCCGGTTTATAAAAAGACCGGGACTACCGCAGGTTATGAACCAAGTGGCGGGGGATATGCGGAGTATATTCGTGTAATGGACTGGGTTGTGGAACGAGGCATGGTCCGAATTCCATCTGGTGTGACGGATGAAGAGGCGACCTTTATCGAGCCAGTAAACACGGTTTTAAAGGGTGTTGAGAGGTGCCAAGCGCGACCCGGTCAAACGGCATTGGTTGTCGGATTGGGGCAAATTGGACTGTTGTTTGCGCAATGTTTGAGGATTGAAGGGGTCACGATATTGGGTAGTGATCCTCAAAAATCTCGACGCAAGGCTGCTCGAAAATTCGGTGTATTAGATACCGTAGATCCGACTTCAGTGGATCTTCCTGATCATTGTCGTGCTGCAACGGAAAGCAGGGGCGTCGACATTGTGGTAGTTGCGGTGCCGAGCCGTGAAGCTGCTGAACTAGCATTATCCTGTGTTCGTCCGGGAGGTAAGGTCTTGTTGTTCGCGCACACGCGTTTGAATGATATGATCGAGGTTGATGGTGGCGCAATCTGTATGTTGGAAAAGGACTTGATCGGAAGCTACAGTTCAGACATCCTGCTCCAAGATAAGGCAGCTAGTTACATTTTTGACAGAAAGATTGACATTCCGAGTTTGATCACGCATCGCTTTCCGTTGGAGCAAATTGATCGTGCCATTGATCTCGCTTCAAATCCGACTGACAATTCTTTAAAAGTAATGGTTACGATTTAATGATATCGGCGACGATGAAGGCTGTTGTTCTCTATGGTAAGGAGGACATTCGGCTTGAGCAGGTACCAGTTCCACACGTGGGGCCGGGCGAAGTGCGTGTAAAAATCGGTGCTGCGACCACGTGCGGCACGGATGTTAAGGTCTATCGACGCGGCTACCACGCTAAAATGATTCAGCCTCCTGTGCCTTTCGGTCACGAATTTGCCGGGGTGATAGAGTCGGTTGGAGAGGGTGTGAACCAATGGAAGCAGGGTGACCGAGTAGTTGCTGGGAATTCTGCAGCATGTGGAGTTTGTTTCTATTGTCAACGGAATCGGCCCGAATTGTGTGAGGATCTACTTTTTCTCAACGGTGCCTATGCGGAATACATCACGGTGCCAGCTCGTATCGTTCAGAAAAATTTATGGGCGATTCCGGATCACGTCCCCTTTGAGTTTGCATCCCTCACTGAACCGCTTGCGTGCGCGGTTTATGGAGTCGAAGAGACTTCCATCAAGTCTAGCGATTCGGTGGTAGTCCTTGGCGTCGGACCTATCGGACTATTTTTTGTTCAACTTTTGGACCAACTCGGAAGTGATGTGATTGCGGTCGGGCGAGGAAAAGATCGATTACAGGTTGCGAAGGAACTAGGAGCAAAGCGAACGATCAGTACTCTCGACAACCCTG
>CAISOI010000805.1 GCA_903886985.1 uncultured Chthonomonas sp. | reverse complement strand
GATGTCAAAAATGGGCATTTCCACCCTTCAGTCCTATCGAGGCGCTCAGATATTTGAAGCCATAGGTCTAAACAACTCGCTTACCGATGAGTATTTCACTGGCACGCCTTCCCGAATTGGCGGAATCACGCTCAAAGAGATTGCCGCGGAAGCCATTGAACGACACCGGTTTGCATATCCACCCGTACATGTCGCAAACAATCTTGTGCTCGATCCCGGTGGTCAATATCAGTGGCGCCGCGGCGGGGAATTCCATCAGTTAAACCCGGAGACCGTCGCGAGATTGCAGCATTCGGTCAATGGACAGAGTTTTAACTCCTTCAAAGAATTCAGCGATCTCGTCAATCAGCAGAGCGAAGAGTTAAACACACTACGGGGGCTATTCAAATTCAAGAAGGCGACGCAACCGATCCCCATAGAGCAGGTTGAAGAATCGACCGAAATTGTAAAGCGATTCGCAACGGGTGCAATGTCCCTGGGATCAATTAGCAGGGAAGCGCACGAGACTCTTGCAATTGCGATGAATCGGCTCGGTGGCAAAAGCAACACAGGTGAAGGTGGCGAAGACCCCTCACGCTATACTCCCGATGCGAACGGCGATGAGCGCCGATCTAAGATTAAGCAAGTCGCCTCCGGGAGATTTGGAGTGACTGCGCACTACCTGGTGAATGCCGACGAACTTCAGATAAAGATGGCTCAGGGAGCGAAGCCCGGTGAGGGCGGCGAACTGCCAGGTTACAAAGTTGACGAATATATTGCATCCGTTCGGCACACAACCCCGGGAGTGACGCTGGTATCACCACCACCACACCACGATATCTACAGTATCGAAGATATCGCTCAACTGATTTTTGACCTGAAAAATGTTAATCCTCAGGCGGAAATATCCGTTAAGCTGGTTTCTGAAGTTGGTGTAGGGACTGTTGCGGCTGGAGTTGCGAAAGCACATGCTGACCGAGTACTCATCAGCGGCTATGAAGGTGGCACCGGTGCGTCGCCAATCAGTTCCATCAAGCACGCAGGTATACCGTGGGAGCTTGGGTTGGCGGAGACTCAGCAGGTACTCGTGAAGAACGATTTACGGGGCCGTATCCGAGTTCAAACAGACGGGCAACTTAAGACTGGCCGAGATGTCGTTATCGCGGCATTGCTGGGTGCGGAAGAGTTCGGATTTTCGAGCGCGCCATTGGTCGCCATGGGCTGCATTATGATGCGCGTATGCCATCTCGGAACCTGCCCTGTGGGGATTGCAACACAGGATACTGAGCTGCGAAAACGATTTACAGGAACACCCGAACAGGTATTCAAATATTTCATGTTTGTTGCCGAAGAGATCCGCGAGATAATGGCGGAACTTGGATTTGATAAGTTTGAAGACATGGTGGGACGCGTGGACATGTTGGATGTCCGGCAGGCAGTGGGCCATTGGAAAGCAAAAGGGCTGGATCTCAGCTTGCTGTTGGAGCAGCCAAACGTTCCCGAAGGGACCGCCGTTCGACAGAAGATACAGCAGGATCACGGTCTGAACGAGGCAATGGATTACAATTTGATCTCAGATTGTGAACCGGCGCTATTGCGACGGGAACCAGTCTCGTTATCTGTAAACATTCGCAACTCAAACCGCTCTGTCGGCACGATGCTGTCGGGTGAAGTTGCAAAGAAATTCGGCGAAGCAGGACTTCCCGACAACACGATCCAGATCAAATTTACGGGTTCTGCGGGCCAGTCTTTTGGGGCATTCCTTGCACCCGGTATTACACTCACACTCGAAGGTGATACCAACGATTACCTTGGCAAAGGCAATTCTGGTGGAAGGATCGTCGTCTATCCGCCCAAAGCCGCAACGTTCAAAGCGCACGAAAATATCATCGCGGGTAACACCCTTCTCTACGGGGCGACCGCAGGAGATGTCTATCTTCGAGGAGTAGTGGGAGAGCGATTTGCTGTGCGCAATTCAGGAGCCAATGCTGTGGTGGAGGGTGCTGGTGACCACTGCTGTGAATACATGACTGGTGGAACTGTGGTTGTGCTCGGAGTGACCGGAAGAAACTTCGCGGCTGGAATGAGCGGCGGGTGTGCCTTTGTTTGGAATGAAGATGGAAAACTCGAAGAGCGCGTAAACCGAAAAGATGGCTCCATCCAACTTGAAGAAGTGATAGAGCCGGGAGATATTGCTCTCTTGCGGCAACTTCTCGAAACGCATGTGCAGCTAACAGGAAGTGTTCGTGCATACGAGATTCTGGCGGATTGGGATACCAACCTGTTGAAATTTGTGAAGGTGATCTCAGCTGAATATAAGGCATTACTGGCTTCTAAGCAGAGTGCTTCCAATGTAAACGTGGGCATACGCAATCCAGTTAACGTCTAACAATGAGTATTTGAAGGACCAAAAGCAATGGCGGATCCAAAGGGATTCTTAAAATATACACGCGAAGTCGGACCTTATCGGGGTGTCGAGGAGCGTAAGCGCGACTGGCAGGAGGTTCATCTACATCTTTCCAGTGACAAACTGAAAGAGCAGGCTTCACGCTGCATGGACTGTGGTATTCCGTTTTGTCACAACGGCTGCCCGCTCGGAAATATCATTCCCGATTGGAACGACCTTGTCTATCGCGGCAAGTGGAAAGACGCTCTCGCACGTCTGCATGCTACTAATAATTTCCCCGAGTTTACGGGCAGGCTCTGCCCTGCGCCTTGTGAAACCGCTTGCGTTCTGGGAATAAATCAGCCAGCAGTTGCCATCAAGGAGATCGAGCAGAATATCATCGATCACGCATTCGAAAATGGCTGGGTTGTCGCGGAAAGACCAATTGATAAGAGTGGACGATCTGTAGCCGTAGTAGGTTCCGGCCCGGCAGGATTGGCGGCGGCACAACAGCTAAACCGAGTGGGGCATCAGGTAACTGTTTTCGAACGAGACGATCGGATCGGCGGTCTGCTGCGATACGGAATTCCGGATTTCAAAATGGAAAAGTGGGTTTTGGACCGAAGATTGGAACAGATGTCCGAAGAGGGCGTCGTCTTCAAGCCCAATGTGAATGTGGGAGTGGACATCTCCGCAGAAGAGCTCCGCGCCGAATTTGATGCTGTCATTCTTACCGGTGGATCGACAATTCCCAGAGATTTGCCGGTGCCGGGCAGAGAGCTGTCAGGCGTATATTTTGCAATGGACTATCTCACTCAGCAAAACCGACTAAACGCCGGCGATGAGCTGGAAGAAGCGCGCATTAATGCCAAAGGGAAGCGCGTAGTTATTCTCGGTGGCGGCGACACGGGGGCAGACTGCCTCGGAACTGTGCATCGACAAAAGGCGCTGGAAGTTGCTCAGGTGGAGCTAATGCCGAAACCGCCCGGAGAGCGCGATGACACCATGCCGTGGCCGGAATGGCCGTTCATCCTCCGAACATCATCTGCACATGAAGAGGGTGGAAATCGCGAGTGGAGTGTCCGTACTGTCTCTCTTCAGGGCACAAACGGAGTTGTAACGAGCCTCAATGCTGAACGTGTCGAACTGAGTGAGGCAGGACCGGATGGAAGACGCGCATTCGTGCCAGTTCCGGGATCTGAATTCACCATTGAATGCGATATGGTACTGCTCGCGATGGGCTTTGTGCATCCGCAACGCAAAGGTCTATTGGACGGTTTGGGTGTGAATATCGATGGTCGCGGAAACGTGATGGCCGATAAAAACTACATGACAAATGTACCAGGAGTGTTTGCTGCTGGTGACATGCGCCGTGGTCAATCGCTTATCGTCTGGGCAATCTCAGAAGGCAGGGAAGCGGCTCGCGGAGTTGACAAATATCTGACGGGCGAATCCTTATTGCCGCTCACGGGCGCGAAAATGGAGTACGTCGCAGTCTGAGCCGCAACTAAGATGAACTTGAAGAGCCGAATAATAGCCGTTTACAGGAATCTGCCCTCCGCGAATCGAATCGTGGAGGGCATAACATTTTATATTGAAGGTGCAATAAACATGGTTCGATCGGTCTGTTTTGGATTTACTGCCATATTAGGCATAATGTCGATTGGCGCACTCGCACAGAAGCCGGGCGGGGATTTCATTGTGAAGAACAATGGCAAAATCATCGCTTTTGAAGATATGGCAAAGCAGCTTGAGAAAGTTGACGTCGTCTTTGTGGGCGAACAACACGATCACAAACAAGGCCACGAACTCGAACTACTGATTTTGCAGACTTTGGCTGCCCAAAAGAAGCCACTGGCACTTTCACTCGAAATGTTTGAGCGGGATGTGCAGCCTGTGGTCGATGAATATCTGCAGGATTTCATTTCGGAGTCGGCATTTCTTGCCGCTAGTCGACCATGGCCAACCTACAAAACCGACTATCGCCCGATGTTGGAATTTTGTAAAGCCAATCACCTTTCTCTGGTTGCTGCAAATCCACCGCGTCGATATGTCAATATGGTCAGCCGAAAAGGTCCCGAATCTCTGCTCAAATTAGAGAAGATATCTCGCAGCTTTCTTCCCGAACTTCCCTATTCCACCGAGATTCCCAAAGGTTACGATACCGCATTGAATGGTGTGTTCGACGCTCCTCATGCCTCCGGCGCAGCCGCGGCACAGACAATGCCCGGAATGCCTTCGGTACAGAATCTGAAATATTCCCAGATGTTGTGGGATACCGGAATGGCAGATTCTATCGCCAATTTCATTAAGCATCATCGTGGAACTCGCGTGATCCAGATGAATGGCTCGATGCACAGCGATTTCCGCTACGGAATTGTGGATCGCCTCAATCGACAGAATCCCAGACTAAAAGTCATGACAATCACCATCAAACCGGAAGCCAGCTATCCCAATGTCTCTGGAGAGTCGACACCTCCGGATGCTGCTGATTTTGTTATTGTCACTCCCGCGCAGGAGACCAAGAAGTAGGTTGCTTCAAATTATGACTACGCCTTACATGTGTGGTAATTGTCTGAACGACTTGAGCAGATAGGGTTACCATCTGCTCAAGTCGTTAGCCTTGGCCGTTATCTAGTCCATCCGTGTTAGATGACGGTCTTAATAAGAAAATATGAACAGGCGAAAAACAAGAATAAGAGCCCTCGACTAGGGTTTCTATTCTTCCATTCGCCGTTTAAGACCGTCGCCATCTGCCATTTGCCGAGACATAGACGATTACAGGTCAGTGGCTTTAATGAGAAAGCTGCGCCATAAACATATAGGCGGAAAAGATCGACACCACTGCCATTCCAAAAGCCCAAAGTTTCCAGGAGGCACGTGTAGCTATCTGCGCACCAAAGAGACATCCCATAGGGACAATTACATAAGGCAGATAAGAGATTGCAGTTGTGGAACCGGATCTACTCGCGAATCCTAAACCTAATCCCATAAAGCCCAGGAACATCAGCAAAACGGTGCCCGAAGCTGCCTTTTCCGCCTTACCAAGGTCCGCTTCCAAAGTGATCAGGTAGTGCATTGATGCAAGAAAGGTAGACGCAGCGACAGAAGCCAGCACCATGTGCCGCGATCCACCCATGTGCCATGCCCACCCGACTGTTAACGATGGCAGCGCTGTCAACATTAGCAGCGGAACGAACCACAAAAACACCTGACTAAAAGTTGGTCGTGGCTGCAAAACGGAGAGATCCATAGGTATCGAGATCGGCCCAGCACTAGACTGAATAGTCAGACTGCCGGAGAATTTCCCTGTCTGCCAAACGTCTAATGACTTTGCAGTTATCTCTAATGTCTGACGCTTACCGGCAAAGTTTACAGGATGGACCTGTGCCCAGCCCGGAAGGTTGGTAATCGAGGCTTCGTATTTACCATTCCCTCCTGAGAACCTCAATTTCAGCTTTAAAGTTTTGTGGTCCCCTTTGCGCAATTCTCCAAAATCGATCGAGGGTGGATCCACATAGGCGACAAACGGTGCGAGTTCTTTTTGCCCCATCATGCGCTGTAAGAAAGACGGTTTGTCGTCGAGAGAATCCGCACTCTTGGTTGCAGCCGCTGCAACGGGGGTAGTCGGAGCCGTAACAACTGGTGGTACGAAGAGTGGTAGTATGGGATCCG
>CAISOI010000804.1 GCA_903886985.1 uncultured Chthonomonas sp. | reverse complement strand
TTGATCGATTTCAGCTTTTCAAGTAGATAGGCATACTGTTCAATGTGCCATTTATTAATCTTCTGGTATTCGGCCAGCTTAGCCTTTTCTCCCTGATGATGAGAAATTTCGTGGTGACTTCCAGTCACGCCCGGCACAAAAGCAAAATTCTTGCCGCTTACCTCGTTGCCAAACATAAATGTGGAAACGCGGGTGGTGTCGGTCCAGAAAGCCAATGCAATGATATCCATCATGAGGCGAATTTGCTCGGTATGATCTATGCCTCTGTTTGCGAGCTTCACCGGATCTTGGTAGTAATCCTTAATTCGTAGTCCCAGCTTATCCACTTCTCGACGTGCTTGATCATCGCCTAGATATTCCCCTTTACGACGGGCGGCGTCGAAGGTGATTCGTCTTTCGACAGACCTTACAGAGTCAAAATACTCTTCCAATTTGGCGCGGTCGGCGGCACTAACACGCCCCTTAAGGCTCTGGGCATCTTGAGAAACCGCATCCAGGACGCTGATGTCAGATTGGGAAAAGACAGTCGCTTTCGCATTGGGACGGAAGAGCCGGTCGAAAGCTTGCTGTGGATTGATTTCTCTTGTGACCGGTGTAGTTGGAGAGCTCCAAGAAATGTGTGAGCCATACAGGCGCGTATATCCGACATTGGTGTCTACGCCCATCGTAACAGGTTCAACACTCAACTCAAGAGAAGGCAGCTGAGTTAGATTGCCAATTCGCTGGGCAACTACTTGATCCAGAGAAACCCCGCCGCATCTGAGATCACTTCCTGTTGTTTTAGTGATGTGTGTACCAGTGAGGAACGGGGCTACCTTCACGTAATGCCCGTCACCCTCAATGCTCTGTTTGTTCATCAGCTCAGAGAAGACCAATATATCGCTTTTAAGCGCAGAGAGAGGGCTTAAAGTATCCGATAGTTCGAAATTGGATCCGTAACCGGTTGGGCTCCATGTATAGGGATTAACACCGTTCGGCATGTAGAGGACCGCCATTCTAAGTGGCGGTTTTGCGGCGGCCCCTAAGGCCGACGCAGACGAAACAGCAGGCAGCATCGCCTCCAGTAATGGAAGACACATGCTGACTCCGAGACCCTTCAAAACGGTCCGTCTACTGATTCTTTTTTCCACAGAGTTTTCCAATTCCAATTTCCTTAACTAATTCCAGAACGGTTCAGTCACCGGGAATACACCATTTGCTTGCAGCCAATGTGCTTTGGCAACTTCCGGTCGCGGACTATAAAGTCGTGTGACGCCCAATGATACGATGATCTCATTGTGCGCTGTTATTTGTTGCAATCTTTCTATGGCGGCTTGATTCACCGTCTGCCCATCGCTCCCAAAACATCTTAGGTCCGTGATCGGTATATTCAGGCGGGTTTCGTCGTCGGTAAATCTCATGCGAATCTTACCTTTGTCGTTAATGTGGACTTCCGAATTACCCAGTATTTTCATACATCCCAAAGACGCCTGACCTTCTCCGGGCTTTAACGTCGCGTAGCCATAGTCGTAAGACATCATCTCACCGAAAATGCGTCTGATAGAACTATCACAATTATCGAGAAGGATTTTGACAAATTCTTCCTGTTTGACGCGCTCTACTCTGCGAATATTCTTCCGTCTGATATCATGATCCTCCACTTCCGGAGGATAACCGGACTTGTGGACTTCTCCAATATCGACAATTGCCCCGATTTCAAATTGTCCACCATTTTCAACCAAGTCTTGCGTAGTGAAATTTCCCATTGGTAGGACCGGGCGAATCTGCTGTTTCGTCGCAAGATTGATTCCGGCGACACAAATTCGTGCGGCGCTCATTCGAGTTAAGTGGCAGACCAATATTTCCACAATACACCTCACGTTTATTCACGATTGGACCGGCTTTGCTGATCTCCAGGGAGCCTGTTCGTTGAATAGAGACAACTGGAGAGGTGGCTCCGGTAAAAGGTCCTTCTCCACATTTCCATCCCCTCTGATGTGAAAAGCAGACACATCTCGCTCGTGAAGTGATCTGGCAATCATTAATTTGCGGTGGCAATGTGAGGGATCTTCCTCGCCACATAGCAGAGCAATTCGGCGCGACTGCGCGAGTGCAATTAATTCATCACATGCAAATATAAATTGTTCAGCTTTGACGACCTTTGAATATAGAACATAACCCTCATTGTCGTAAAATTCTTTGTCACTTGGTCGGCCACCCAATACATCTCCCATGTACATATAGCCCAATTGTTCATCCTCTAAAGCGGATTGCAAGGACTCCCTGTTAAAATGATCAACGTATCGCGAGTAGGGATTTGAGCGCGTGTCTATTACGACTTCGATTTCGTTCTGCTTGAGCAATCCCA
>CAISOI010000803.1 GCA_903886985.1 uncultured Chthonomonas sp. | reverse complement strand
CGGCATTTATTACAGCAAGTATTCCTATGGCAGCGGATTCGAGATATCCTTCGACTCCCGTCATCTGTCCGGCGAGTAGAACTCCCGGTGCACTCTTCACCTGCATATTGAGATCAAGAACTTTGGGAGCATTTACGTATGTATTTCGATGCATCACGCCGTATCGAATAAACTCCGCATTTTCCAAACCTGGAATTAACCGAAATACCCGCTTCTGCTCCGGCCATTTCAAGCGAGTCTGGAAACCAACGAGCCCCCACAGTGTTCCTTCTTTGTTTTCCTGCCGTAGCTGTACCACGGCATAGGGCCACCGTCCAGTACGAGGGTCGTCCAGCCCTACCGGTTTCATGGGACCAAACGCGAGTGTTCTGGGGCCTCTTCGTGCCATTTCCTCAACAGGCATGCACATTTCAAAATAGATGATCTTTTCGTCGTCCGGATTGTGCGATACCGACTGCTCCGCAGATATCAGTGCTTCGTAGAGCGCAAAATACTCTTCCTTATTCAGAGGACAATTCAAGTAGTCTGCATTCACCACGGGGGCTGTGACACATCCCTTTTGCTCTTCAGAATCGTTGTCGCCATTATTATCCGCTTCGGCAACCGATTCTTGAGCAGTTGGCACCTCCAAACCGCTTCCACGACCTCGCCGACTCGCCCGAAATACTTTCGTCATGTCCAAACTGTCGAGGGTCACAGTCGGTGCGACAGCATCGTAAAAGTAGAGCGAATCCCCTCCCGTCAGAGCCTGAATGTGAGGCGCGAGTGCCTCGGAAGTAAGCGGACCAGTGGCAATAATAAGAGGTCTGTCACTAGGAAGTTCGGTAACTTCTTCGCGAATTAATGTGATATTTGGATGCCCAGATATCGTATCCGTTATATCTCGCGCAAAGGGTTCGCGATCAACCGCGAGTGCTTCACCCGCAGGAACTCTATGTCGTTCAGCGACGGGCAGAATGAGTGAACCCAACAGCCGCATCTCTTCCTTCAATACACCGGCGGCATTTGTGAGCAAATTCGATTTGAATGAGTTGCTGCATACCAGTTCAGCAAGGTCGCTGGTTTTATGGACGGCGGTTCTGCGATTTGGGCGCATCTCGTATAGGGTTACGGTACATCCGCGATTTGCGGCTGCCCATGCCGCCTCGACTCCGGCAAATCCGCCCCCAACTATTGTTACATGTGGCATATTTATTGATCACGCAGTTCTTAAAAATGAAGTGGAGTTAGTGTAGCCTGATACGACCTCAGCGTCAATGAGTATAAACCAACCGGCAAGTTAGCTCACTTCCGCAGCAAGATCGTATTGATTGAATGATCGGCATCTTTATGCAAAATTAAGGATGCATTCTCACGGGTTGGCAGAATATTTTCCCGAAGATTGACTGCATTGATCGATTCCCAAATCTGTACTGCGGTAGCTCCCGCTTCGACATCCGAGAGAGATTCATAGTGGTGAAAATAGGAGTTGGGGTCCGAAAATGCTGTATTTCTGAGTGAGAGGAACCGTTCGACATACCAATTTCGGATGTCATTCTCATCCGCATCGACAAAGATGGAAAAATCGAAAAATGAAGATAGTAACGTTCCAGACCAATTGTGGTCACGCGGCGGCTGTTGTAGAACGTTCAGCCCTTCGATAATTACAATGTCTGGCGAACTGAGGGTTATTTTCGAATCAGGTACGATATCGTAAGTTACGTGAGAGTAGACAGGTGCCTCAACAATATTGGTGCCAGATGCGATGTCGCGCACGAACTGTATTAGTTTGGCCGTATCATAGCTCTCGGGGAAACCTTTACGGTTAAAAATCCCGCGTTCTTTCAGCGTGGCATTGTCATACAGAAAGCCATCGGTTGTGATAAGTTGCACGTTGGGATGTTGCGGCCATTGGGACAACAAAATTCGCAATAGGCGAGCCGCGGAGCTTTTGCCCACTGCAACACTGCCAGCTAACCCGATGAGGAATGGTGTTGGTCTCGGTTCACGGTTTAAGAAACGCTGTGTGAGTGTTCGAAGATCGCGGTGAGCGGTATAGTGCAGGTTGATCAGGCGCGCAAGAGGAAAGTATACTTCTTCCACACCATCTCGTGAGATGACATCCGCGAGCCCCTGCGATTTACGAATGTCGTCTTCTGTGATCTGAATTGGAGAGTTGGCTTTCAACCCAGCCCACTCATTACGGGACAGGGTTAAATAGCGCGACTCGATAGCAGAGTCAATCATAAGGTTTCAAATCTTGCGTTCATTAAAATCGAAACATATCCTGTTGATGGTTACTGGTAGTATAGCCGCATTTAAAGCGGCTGACATTGCCAGTAAACTTGTTCAACTTGGTGCAACCGTTACCGTAGCCATGTCCGAATCGGCATCTGAGTTTGTTGGACCTGCCACATTTATGGGGCTTACTGGTCGACCTGTACTCACACATCTCTTTGAAGAACCATTTGAGGGTATGATGG
>CAISOI010000802.1 GCA_903886985.1 uncultured Chthonomonas sp. | reverse complement strand
GTGACAATTCTAGCAAGATGCACAGCAGATGGAAATGCAGATATTGAAAAAGTGGAGTTCGCGATTGACGGAAAACTTGTTTACACCGACTCTAGCGTCCCCTATTCGTATGATTGGTCTACGCTCGAATCGACCGAAGGCGAGCATGCTATTTCGGCAACTGTTTTCGACAGCAAAGGTGCAACCGCAGTCGCCAAGATCACTTTAGTTGTAGATAATGATCTTTCTTCTGGTGCCAAAGCATTGGCTGGAACAGCGGCTGAAGCAGTTAAAGCGAAGGATTTTGACAAAGCTGCCAATTATGCGAAACGTGCTCTCAAATTGGAACCGACCAATGTTGACGCCTCAGCTGCGCTCGCCGCAGTGTACCGAAGTAGAGGTGATTTTGACAAAGGGATAGCTCTGCTTTCTTCCTTAACACTTCCCGATAGCGATACAACAATTCGGCAGGAACTCATTTTTCAACTTATTCAAAAAGGTGACAACAGCCCCAATACTGAAGACTTTTTGAAACTTGCTTCGATGGCATCCGATATCTACAAAAAAGTTGTTGAAGCCAAGGTAATCGAAGCTAAAAAGATGCAGGGGGACGTGACTGAAAAGGCGATTGCAGCTGGAGATGCCTATTTTGGTGCGCGAATGTGGGATGCCGCAGTGAAAGAATACGAAAGAGCTGGCTCAATCGATACTGCTCCCCTACCCATTACCAACCGCGTAATCCTAGCACTCATCAGTTCAGGAAAATCCAAAGAGCCGTTCTCGCTTCTGAACCAATTGGATCGCGCTAAAAAGGGGGACGACGTTACGCGCGCACTGTGGGGCTATTACTATATGTCCGTGCACCAATTTTCCAAAGCCTCTGATTACATTACTCCTCTCCTGGAAAAGAACGTCTTGCCTGCGATGATCTTGGCAACCTATCTGGACCTCACAACAGCCAAGGCCAGTAAGTCCCGAGATATTGCCGCCAAGGCAGTGGCAATTGCACCTGATATTGCCGATACGCAGATGCTATTGGCTTATACCGAGAAAGATCCCATCGACGCTCGCCACGCTTTCTTAAATGCAATTGCAATTAATCCAACCATGCCAGAGGCATACGCCTTGAGAGCCATGCAAACATTGATAACGAAAGACACGAATCGATTTCAAACCGCAGACCCTATGATAGAGTACGCCGTCAAGCTGGACTCCAAAAACACCTATGCAATGATGGCGAGAACCATTTCGTATCTTCTGCAGAAGAGATCGTTGGAAGCGGAGCCGATCGTATTATCCTTGCTTGATTTAGACGGTACTGCGGCCGACGCGCACTTTGCCGCATCCATTCTTTATCAACAATTGGACAAACAGATCAAGGTCTCCCAACAGGTCAAAGCCGGAAATACGGCCGATCCAGAACGATGGGGTGATCTTTTCGTACCAAAGCCAACGGACTTTGCTATGAGAGTTCTACGATACAGATTTGCACCGATTATTTCTCCTTCAACACTTTACTTAACGGCGAAGGATCAGTAATTCTCATCTCAATCTACATGGGGCTCGAGTAAGAGCCCTTGAAGGATGTTTGCCTTGCCAAGATCACGAAAAACCAATTCTGCATTCACGTTGGTTGAGCTTTTGACAGTGATAGGGATCATTGCCGTTTTGGCAGCGATCCTTTTTCCTGTATTCGCTGCCGCACGAGGTAAGGCGAGAGAAATCGTCTGTGTCAGCAATCTACGCCAAATAGGCATGGCGTTCAAAATGTATGCTCAGGATTATGACGAACTGTACCCTTGGGCCGTTGACCCAACTGACAAAATAACTCCTGAAATCTGGAGATCCTTCCCTGATTTTCAAGCTCAAATTCCCTTCATGCCCTATATCCACGAGAGCCTCCAGACCTACATCAAAAGTCCTGAGCTGTTTCATTGTCCGGCGGATACCGGCTATTCCGTAGAGGACTTTACGGGTGTTCCGTTGGATGCTAACCCTACTAGCTGGACAAAATTTCGTACCAGCTATAATTTCCGCACTGAAATTGCATTCCGGCACGCAGGCGAAAACACTTTTCAAAATCCTACCAGCATCAATGTGTGTTAATGGATGCTGCAGGGAAATGGCATGGCGGTCTGATTACCGACCGTCTTCGATATAATTGTCTCCATGGAGACGGTCATGCCAAGAACCTTTCATTCTCCCAAATGCAGATGTTGTGGGCACAACCCATCTAAAGGTATGAGTTCAAAATCTCTTCGAGCGCGTTGGATTTTGCCGGTGGTGGGCGATCCCATTGAAAACGGTGAAGTCATCATAGAAGGCGATGTTGTTTCGGAGGTGCGCGCATTCTCTGGCAATCCCAGCAAATCCACGGATTATGGAAACGCCATCATCATGCCTGGATTTGTAAACGTGCACACCCATCTGGAATACACTGTGATGCGCGGACTGATTGAAGACATCGATTTCTTTTCGTGGATTCGTGAATTGACGATGCGAAAGGCTGCCTTGAGTCTCGACGATTGGAATGCATCTGCAACACTGGGAGCCTTAGAAGCAATTGCAGGCGGGGTCACATGCATTGGAGATTGTACCGATTCAGGCGCGGCACTCTATGGAGCAATCCAAACGGGATTGCGCGGCGTCATCTATCAAGAGCTATTTGGAATAGACGGCAAGTACACTACTGCAGAAATAATGCACGACCTTCAAACCAAGTTAGAGAAATTGCTGACATTAGCGAAAGATCATCCTCTCGAAATAGGCATCTCGCCGCATTCACCTTACACACTTTCAGCAGAACTCCTCTCTGCCCTTGGTGAACTCCATCAAAATTCAGATTACAAGTTCTGTATACATGCGGCGGAATCGCAAGCGGAGGCACAACTCTTAAGAATAGGCACCGGACCAATAGCGGATATGTATGCGCGCCGCAATATTCATTGGTGTTCACCCGGATGCAGCACGGTGGAATATTTGCATCGATTTGGACTTCTCTCACAGCGAACCATGCTTGTACACGGCACACAAATAGGCGCATCTGATTGCGACATTGTCCGGGACACGCATACTGCGTGGGCGCATTGTCCCAAATCCAATGCCAAACTGGGTAACGGTGTTGCTGCCATAGAATTATTGGAAGAACACGGATATCCCGTGTTCGGATCAAGAATTGGACTCGGTTCCGATAGCGTCGTCAGCAATAACAACATGGATATGTTTGAGGAAATGCGCTTTGCAGTTTTGTTGCAGCGCGCTCACCATCGTGATTACAGTCAAATGACAGCCAAAAGTGCAGTGGAAATGGCAACAATTCAGGGTGCGCGTGCGCTCAATATGGAATTGGAAATAGGTTCGTTGGAAGTTGGTAAGAAGGCAGATATCGCCGTGGTGAATCTCAATTCTTGGAACACCATACCTGCATATGATCCTTACAACGCTTTAGTATTTTCCTGTAATAGCCGAGATGTCGCCGCAACTTATATTAATGGCAAACTTGTATACCACGATGGAAAGCCCTTAAATCTTCAGGTTGAGCCGGTTTTGTCTCAGTTTGGCATTGCAGTGCAAAAAATGCGGGATTGGAAGGTGAACTTGGTTGTCTGAGACCGAACCACTTACAATAGATCCCCTTCCAGATCGTGGTAAACATGATGCCTGGGTAACAATCCTTACAGTAATAGTAGGATCATGTATAGTTGCCTACCTCACCTGGTATAACCGCAGAACGTGGATTGGAGACGAATATCTTGTAGTCAACTCCACCTATCTCCTTTTCGTGCCGGTTCTGCTGATCATCGGAGGTTTCCGCGAGTCGTTGGAGTCTTTTGGCTTTGCAAGACCGGAAAAGAATTCCGTCAAACTTACCTGGAAATTCTTCTTCGCGATGCTGCCAATCCTTATCATTGCATCCCGATTCAAAGCCTTTCAAGATACCTATCCCCTCCGCCCCGTCGCCGCAGTAGATGGGAGTCAATTGCTGTTGTGGGAATTGAGCTACGGAATGTATATGTTTAGCTGGGAGTTCTTCTATCGCGGGTTTTTGACGTTCGGAGTGTCAAGAAAATTGGGCTGGTGGCCGGCGATTATTATCCAAGCTGCAGCATTTGGAATGATGCACTATGGGAAGCCGCCAGCTGAATTTATTTCTTCATTCTTTGGTGGCGCAATTTTGGGCTGGCTCGCTCTGAAGTCAAAGTCATTCTTACCATGTTTTTCAATTCATTGGGCAATATCCGTCTTGATGGACCTGCTTTCCATCCATGGGAAACCGGGGGCTCTCTTCTAACTAGGATCGGTAGCAACCGCCAAACCTTTCAGACGATTTTGGGGATGCTATACTAAAGACCCAATATCACAAGGACTTCGTTATGATCATTATTCTGAATTCAACTGCAACTGAACCTGACATAGAAGAACTCTCGGACGTATTACGAGCACGCGGACTTGGCGTTCACCTGTCGCGAGGAGCCGAAACCACAATCGTCGGGGCAATTGGCGCTCTTGATGAAGAGAAATCCCAACTCGCAGAACAATTTAATGCGCTACCCTACGTGGAGCGTGTCGTTCCCATTTCCAAACCATACAAAGTGGTTGGAAAATCTTTTCGACCAGGCGGCTCTATTGTAGAAGTGCGTGGAGTAAAGATCGGTGGTAATCAGCTGTGTGTCATGGCGGGACCATGTACCGTAGAATCACCAGAAATGCTTTTTGAAACTGCAAAATATGTCAAGGAGCAAGGTGCACATATCCTACGTGGAGGCGCTTTCAAACCTTCTACATCTCCCTATAGTTTTCATGGTATGGGAGAAGATGGACTAAAGCTTTTAGCAGAAGCCAGAGATCTTACTGGCATGCCAATCATAACAGAAGTCATGGATACTCGTGACGTCGAGCTTGTAGGCAAATATGCTGACATTCTTCAGATTGGCACTCGCAACATGGCAAACTACTCTTTACTAAAAGCGATAGGAGCTACTCAGATTCCTGTCATGCTAAAACGCGGCTGGGCGAGTACTATTGAAGAGTGGCTACAGGCTGCAGAATATATTGCCTCATCCGGAAACCCAAATATTATCTTATGCGAACGTGGCATTCGAACCTTTGAGACTTACACTCGCAACACTTTCGACATCAATGCAATTCCCGCAGTGAAGGAACTCTCACATTTGCCTATCATCGCTGACCCAGCTCATGGGACCGGTCGTTGGACGCTGGTAAATGCCGTTTCAAGAGCCGCAATTGCCGCAGGTGCAGATGGGATTATGATAGAAGTGCACCCGACTCCATCCAAAGCACTAAAAGATGGTGGTCAGTCACTAACATTTTATTCCTTTAACCAACTTATGCGAGACATAGCCCCAATTGCTAATGCCGTAGGCAAGTCTCTATAAATCGTGAGCGAGACTGCAGTTAGTATATGTGCCGAGAGGACCATCAACAAAGTCGCCATTCTAGGTGTTGGTCTTATCGGTGGGTCAATAGGCGCAGCACTGCGTCATTCTCAATATCCGCTGGAAGTAGTGGGTTGGGACAAAGAGCTGGACACGTTGGATTTGGCAGCAGAAGTTGGTTGTATCGATCACCCCAATGCAAGTTTATTGGATGCTGTCCGTGATGCGGACCTAATCATAATCTCGACACCTGTCAGCGCGACAGTCTCGATCCTCGAATTAATTGCGAACGAAATAGGAAGAGACGTTGCGGTCACTGATGTAGGAAGTACGAAACAGCGCATCTGTTCACACGCAGACATTATTCTTCGCGGGCAATTTGTTGGCGACATCCAATGGCAGGATCAGAAAAGCGAGGAGTATCCGCATCTCGTGCCGACCTGTTTAACGGTGCAAATTGGCTCATAACTCCCACAGAAATGTCAGATTTCGCTGCCGTTACCAAAGTAGAGTGGCTCGCTCAGACCGTAAATGCTATCCCTAGAATTTGTTCTCCCAATGAGCACGACAGTATGGTGTCTGCACTCAGTCATTTACCTCATCTTCTTTCCTACAGCCTTTCGCAAACAGCCTCAATTGCAGTTCCAGACTCTTGGAAGGACATAGCCGCAGGAAGCTTCCGCGACTGTGCACGAGTTGCGCTGAGTGATCCAAACCTGTGGGCGAAAATCCTCATGGACAATCGTAAATCCCTCATTGCAAATACACAAGATACTATTGAGTGGTTGCGACGGGCTGAGAGTGCATTGGAATCTGAAGACGATAATGCACTCCATCAAATGATAAGCGAAGCGAACGCGAACAGAAAGAAATTTAGGTAATAGACATCGTGCCAAATCCTCTGCCCGAGCAACTGCAAATCGAGGTCGTAAACGGACCATTGAGCGGCACCGTCACCATTCCCGGATCAAAGAGTATTACAAACCGGGCGTTAATTCTTGCCGCGATGGCTGACGGAAATTCCCGCCTAACGGGTGCACTGATGTCGGACGACACCCATTATATGTCCCATGCCCTGAATATGATTGGTATTTCAGTCGCTTCAAATGAACACGATTGCACATTCGACATCGTGGGTGCTGGCGGAAAAATCCCTGCAACTGTCGGTGTCCTGTTTGTAGGGAATGCAGGTACTGCGGCGCGATTTTTAACGGGACTGTTGGCAATGGGCCATGGTAAATATCGGATAGATGGTGTGGAGCGCATGCGTCAGCGACCAATCGCTGACATGCTCCCCCCACTACGGGCTATGGGCTGCAACATCGAATCAGAATTTGGCACAGGGTGTCCTCCGCTAGTTATCCAATCATCAGGATTGTCTGGCGGCGAAGTCACCGTGAAAGGCAATATTAGCAGCCAATATCTTTCCGCATTGCTGATGATCGCCCCCTACGCACAAACAGATGTGATCATTCATATTGATGGAGAATTGGTCTCGCGCCCCTATGTTGAAATTACCACCAATATGATGAAGCACTGGGGCGTTCAGGTCCAAGCAAATTCGCCAAATGAATTCTTGATTCAGGTTGGACAGAAGTACAAAGCTCAGACGTATGTCATCGAGCCTGACGCTTCCGGGGCAAGTTATTTCTTTGCTGCGGCAGCGCTGACAGGCGGGACCATCACGATTCCCAATCTTTCCAAATCGGCGCTTCAGGGTGACGTAGGGTTCTTGGAGGTTCTCGAGTTAATGGGCTGCACGATAACATACGGCGAGGGGGTAACAACGGTCACGGGGCCCAGTAAGCTAAATGGAGTCGACGTGGACATGAACGGAATATCCGATACCGTTATGACTTTAGCTGCCATTGCGCCATTTGCAAGCAGTCCCACCAGCATTCGCAATGTTGGGAACATCCGATATAAAGAGACAGACAGACTTGCCGCTCTCGCCATCGAACTTACCAAAATGGGAGTAACGACAGAAGAAAAGGAAGATGCTATCACCATCTTCCCACAAGAAACTATCGCTCCAACGCTCGTGCATACATATGATGATCACCGCATGGCAATGAGTTTTGCCATCACTGGTCTTCGGGCGAAGGGCATAACCATCGATAACCCTGCATGCGTAGCCAAAACGTTTCCAGACTTTTTTGAACGCTTGAACTCATTACGAAATTAACTCGGCAATACTGCAATTGCTTCGATTTCGACATCTACATCCATAGGTAGTCGAGCAACTTCGACGCAAGACCGAG
>CAISOI010000801.1 GCA_903886985.1 uncultured Chthonomonas sp. | reverse complement strand
CCTGATGAGCGAACATTTGTTGGTCTGGATGCATACAAGCAGGTCTTGGCGCAACCAGTTGACATGGTCATTCTGGCAACCCCTCCAGGCTTTCGACCCATCCACTTCCCTGCTGCAGTTGCAGCGGGTAAGCACATTTTCTTTGAAAAGCCGGTCGCTACCGACGCACCTGGTATTCGAGCTGTCTTGGCGGCTGCAGAAGAAGCAACTCGCAAAAAATTGTGTGTAGTTGCCGGTACCCAACGACGTCATCAAGCGGGCTACATCGATGTCATCAAACGGATACATGATGGAGCTATGGGTGATGTTGTCGGTGGACAAGTATATTGGAATGGCGGTGGCGTTGGTAATGGAACCGGTCCAGTTCCTGACAATCAAACATTGGAATGGCAAATCCGACACTGGTATTTCTTAACATGGCTCTCCGGCGACCATATTGTTGAACAGCATGTTCACAATCTTGACGTTGCCAACTGGGTTATGCGAGGTCATCCTGAATCTGCATTGGCAGTAGGTGGACGATCACAAAGAACAGCATCCGTTTTCGGTCAGATCTTCGATCACTTCGGAGTTGATTACACCTATGCTGGCAATGTACACATTGCCTCCATGTGTCGACATTGGGATGATACTCCTAGTAATGTCTCTGAGCACTTTGTTGGCACCAAAGGTGTTTCTGACGCATGGAGAAACATCTCTGGACCAAACACTTATAAGTTCGAAGGCAAAGAGATCAATCCTTACGTCCAAGAGCATACTGATTTGATCAATGCGATTCGTGGAAACGGCAAGTATATCAATGAAGCGAAACAGGTTGCAGAAAGTACTCTGACTGCAATCATGGGACGTATGGCAGCATATACCGGTAAGATTGTTACTTGGGATCAGGCACTTAACAGTACTGAGAGCATTCGACCTCTACCACTGGCATTCGATACCAAAGTATCCGTTCCTGCGGTTGCAGTACCGGGCAAAGTCACACCATTCTAAGCATAGGTTTGAGGATATGGGCGGCGATTTGGAATCTCAAATCGCCGCCCATTTCTGTTTGAGACCCCATTGATTGTAACAGAGAGGGAAGAAATGAATTTTAGAGAACGTGTTCTTAATGGCGAGTTGGTCACTGGAACATGGCTAAATCTCGGTTCCAGCGTCACCGCGGAGATGGCTTCAGTCCTCGGATTTGATTGGGCACTTATTGATCGCGAACATGGTGTTGGAGATCAGATAGAGTTGATGACTCAGTTACAAGCAATGGGGCGTAACTCTACAGTTCCGATTGTTCGAGTACCCTATAGGAATGAGGGCTCCGTTAAGTTAGCACTTGATCTCGGTGCCAGTGGAATTATGGTGCCGTATGTTGAGACGCCTGAAGAGGCAGTTGAATTCGTTTCTTGGTGTAAGTATCCCCCTGTCGGAAGGAGAGGTGCCGCAAAAGGCGTGAGGGCTTCCGTTTACGGCACACAGTTTGAAACTTACTTTCCCGAAGCTAATAACAGTATTTTGACCGTTGTTCAGATCGAGTCCAAAAAGGGCGTCGAGAATGTGAGCGCGATTGCTGAAGTGCCCGGAGTAGATGTGATATTCGTTGGACCATTCGATTTGAGTATTAATCTTGGAATCCGAGAACAGTATGATCATCCATTGTTTGTGGAAACGACTGATGCCGTCATTGCGGCGGCAAAGTCTGCCGGAAAACCAGCTGGAATCTTAGTGCTTGCCGAGAGTCGCATCCCAAGGGCTATTGCCCAAGGATATACATTTGTAGCATGCGGATCGGATGGGGGACATGTATTCAACGGATTAAGTACAGTTGCTTCACTTTTTGCAGAAGCGAAGAAGGGGCGTTCCAGCAGTTAAAGCTGCGGAGCGTATCCACGCTGTTTAGGATATACGCCCGGGTTAGGATTACCCGGGCGTTATAGCATTCTTACAGCTTAGTGCATCTCTTTATCACCGAACAGAGTTTGAATGAAGTTAATCTGTCCGAGGTGGTAGGTGTTGTTCCAGTAAGCGATAAACATTATTCCGGCATATGTTTGAGGCTCAGGGAACCAAGGCAGCTGAATCGTATTTTCGAGTTCGTCTTCCGGGAACTCGAAAATTGCCTTGGCCAAATTTGCCGAGGCACCGTCTAACCCTTCAAGCACTTTCTCAACGGTGTCTAATTCAGCAAGACCTGCGGCATACGCTTCATTCGAGAATTCTGGGCAGGACTTTGTACTAAGAATTAAGGCAGCAAAGTTGGCAATTAGTACGCATTCTGCACCTTGATTAAGGATTGTTCGTCCTGTATCGAGAACACTCCACTCCACTTTTTCGACAGGTGTTGCGACAATGGTGCGTTTTAAACCTTCTACAACCTTTGCATTCGCTTCTGCGGCAAACTTTGAAATCGATAGCATCTGATCTTCTCCTTATGGTTGCGACTTGCATTTGATAGTTATATTAGACCAGACCTTTATAGTACAAAAATCGGCCAAATATGTAGATATTATTCCACATATCTTGAATCGAATGCAACAATGTAACCGCCTTAACAAAAGTTTAAACTCGTAGATTTGGCGCGATTAACTCGGGACATCGGTTGCAGTCCAAATTTCTAATTCTTTAAATGAAGTGCCTTTCGGTAAGTGAATGGACTTTATCTTGATAGCTTCCTTGTTGGGAACGATCGGTATAAGGTGCCATACGCCCCAATTAGTGCTTTCGTTGTAGATCTTCAATTTGGTAACAACGTTCTTAGGATCTACAATTTCGACGAACATCTCGGCATTCGTCGCCATCCCAAATTGCCGAATTCGTATTGCTGCCAAATCAATTGGTGGATTGAAATCCATGTCATTGATTATGCCTTTGTAGAACCGCTTTACCCTAGGAACCGGAGGTCTGAAACCTCGTTGGGTGAGTACAGGCGTTGTCCACCATGTTGTCTCATGCTTATCAAAAATTGCTCTCTGCCAGCTGGCCATGTATTTGCTATTTGCACCCACAATCTTGATGGTGAGGGCAGAATTTGCAAATTCGTGTGGCACCTGTACTACCAAATTGTGACCTGTAATGGTTACTTTGGAATACGCAGCCGCCAGCCTGTACTTAATAACTGTGTCCGTTGGTGCACACCACATGGTATCTGAACCAGTCGAGCCAAATTGTCGTTCCAACCAAGATAACCGCTCGATCCAACGCTTGTAATTGGCAGATTTTGGATCGCCATCGGTTCCGTGCGTAAAGTCAATGACCATTTGTTCCGGTTTTGGATTGGTAGGCAGTCCATCCAGTGGATTAGCGGAATTCGACCATACACTTTCGTCGAGATAGTTGCGGTCAATATCAAGTCGATCTGCATCTTTGAAAGAACCAACTAGCTTATTTCCAGCAACGCGTGAAGCTGAAAGAATGCCAAATTTGTTAATAACGGATTTGTATTCCATATAGCCGTTCGGAAAGACAAAATGAGTCGGAGCATTTCCTGATGGGGTTTCCGCCGCGATGATTGAGAGGCTCCAAAATACTTCGTCGCGCAATCGGTCTGCGCTTAGAGCTCCTTTGGGGTCCCAACTGTATCCTGAATGCCAATAGCTGTGGTTGAGAATTGACCATCCTTTGGATTGGAGTTCGTGTACCTGATCCCAATTGAGAAAACTTGCATTCTCTGTGCCGATTCGGAAGGGATAGATTGCTGCGCCACCAACAAAAGGCATTCGCAGACCTCCCTTTATACCGGGTGGAGCGGTTGTAAAGGAGTATTTGGCCAGAAGAGGTTGTGTAACAGTAAGCGTGGTTGTAGGGCCGTCGTCAATCTCAACGGAGTATGCCCACTTTTTGTCGTACATCAGTGGGCATACGGAAACTTTAAGTCCGCCGGGATTAACATTCGGAGGCAATGGAAACTTGAATGTATCGATATCGCCAAATACCCGAAACGACCTAGAAGGTACTCTAAGTCCGTCGCCGGGTTCAGACATACCAAATAGCATTACAGCAATAGCTGCTGCCAACTTTGCTGATTTATTGATTACCAATCCTGTGGCTTACTTGCCTTGAAGCCCATGCCGGAACATAATGCCAGTCAGAAATTCGCTTTCGGCGACCATATCTTGTCGCGCTGCAAAGTGTGGGCTATTGACTATAACACACTTAGCATCATTGCTTTCAAACTGCACCAGCTGACTTACCCCGGCAACTGGCGTTGGGGCAGGCGAGACTGCTTCCTGGAAAAGTTCTGCGGCATCACTCCCAAAACACACGAAGATTCTACATCCGTGAGCCGTCAGCATGTCTACTTCTTCCGCCATTGTGCGCTTGCAGAAAGGAACTAACTTATCTGAATTGTCCAATGCCTTCCTTACAGCGGCACCTTTGCCAGGGCCGAACCCCGACTTCGATGGAACGATTTTCAGATAGTTTGTGTAATATGCCACCGCCGGTCGATTGTTGGCAAGTTCCAGTGCCTGGCAATAAATCTCCATTATCGGTTTGAGGAACTTGAAGTATTCTGGATCTTCCTGAACCCACTCAAAGTAGTTAAATTTTGAGGCTGCTTTAGCAAAATCGTCTGCACAGTAGGTGTTAAGACCGATAAAGGCAATATCAGCGAACTTATTCCGCTCCGTTAAAATGGGCTTGAAACGGATGCGTTTGTCCGTATCCTGAATGCGGAAGGCAGCATAGTCTTTGTCTGTAAGTTCTGCAAAAACGTCCGGGATTGACCAAACTTTTGTAGCGTCATAAAATTTCATCGTTTACTATTCCATCCTCGATTGCTGGTTTTGGTATTTACCCGAACTTCCTATTGTATAAACTTTGTGAGAACCGCCGTTAAGTCGGCACTATGGTCACGCGGATCCGCTAGGGAACGCGTCCATTTGACTATCCCGATGTCGGGTGCAAACCAGAAGCTGTACTTGAAACTAAGGTGTTCGCCCTTGGTATCTGATTTTGAGACATGATCGAGTCGATAGGCTTTAAAGGATCCGCCGGGGGTAGTGACGGTCTCAAATACGACCACCTTAGCCTCATCGTGTCCAAGAATCGATCCTGTTTTAACAGTGATTTTAGTGTCCGAAATCCAGCGGTCGCCAATCTTGATCGGTGTCTTAAGAATGACCAAAGGTGG
>CAISOI010000800.1 GCA_903886985.1 uncultured Chthonomonas sp. | reverse complement strand
CGGAAAACGGATAACAGCACTCGGAACCAAAGTTGATCCCGACGTTGATGAGATTTTACTGGATGGAAAGAAGATCAATGTTGTTTCTGATCGAATATACATTGTCCTCAACAAGCCCACGGGATACGTTTGTACAGTTTCCGATAAACATGCAGAACACACTATAATGGAGTTGGTCAAGGGGATTAGAACTCGCGTTTATCCTGTTGGAAGGTTGGATGCGGATACAGCTGGACTCCTTATCCTCTCAAACGATGGGGCATTTACTGAAAAAATGACCCATCCGAGCCATCAAGTGCCTAAGACCTATCGAGTTGTGGCAAGGGGACTAGTCTCAGAATATGCGGGATCGGACCTTCGATCTGGAATTATTTTGGAAGATGGTATGACAGCCCCGGCGGCAGTAGAATGGATTGATTACGATGAAGACAATAACTGCTCTATTGTAGATATTACAATTCACGAGGGACGTAACAGGCAAGTAAGACGAATGTTTGATGCGATAGGTTATCCCGCTCTCGCACTAACTCGCATGCAAATTGGACCAATCAAATTAACTGGAATTGCTCCTGGCACATGGAGAAAGCTAACGCCTGCTGAAGTCATTGCACTTCTTGGATCGGCGGATAGCACTCCACTATCCCGGCCAGTAGCCATCGCGGCAGATAACGAAATAGTACATCCAGCAGGTCGTGTTCGTATTGATATAGACGAAGAAGATGAAGACGAAGAGATACCAGTTAGTCGGTCCATCAAACCATCCGTCAGACCTTCCCCTACGAGACCGGTCGAACGATCTGCGGAAGTGAAACAGCAGCCTCGCAGGCCCATCAAACCTTCTGCTGTCACACCCGAATTATTAGAAGAAGCAAAAAAGCTTGCGGCCGACCTTGATTCAATTCCTGACGAAGAGATTGAGCCGAATGAAAAGCCACAAGCAAAGCAACCGAAGCCCGTTTTAGCCAAGTCCGAAGTGAAACCGGAACAACGGAAACCAGCTAGGGGTAGTGCGGACGCACTGAAGAAGAAACTAAAGCCCAACATAAAAAAGGGCCGCCCATAGAATGGTATTGTTTCAACTGCCATTTCAGGTATCGATTATTTTAGCTGCTGTGGTGGTGAGTACCCCAACTATAGCCATTACTACTTCCTACGATTACACCGCAAAAGATAGCCGTGGTCATATAATCAAGTTATCTAAAGCTCCGCTAAAGATCATTTCTCTCTGCCCGGGAACGACTGAAATGATTTACGCGATTGGTCTTGGCAACAGACTAATTGCGGATACCACTTACTGTGATTATCCTGAAAACGCCAAACAACTACCAAAGATCGGCGATGTGACAACATCAATTGAGAAAGTCATTGCGCTTAATACTGACCTCATAATCGCAAGTTATTCGGCAAATCACACAGCTGTCGATCTCCTTGAGAAACATCAACAGAAAGTGTTTTGTGTCGATAGTAATTCATTGGAAGAAGTTGCTGCCGACATGGTGACCTTGGGAAAACTAAGTGGTACGGAAGGCACCGCAAATGCCTCAGCAGAAAAGATGCGCAAAAGACTTGCACAACTCAAGTCTTCTCTCAAACAGGCCAGATCAAATCCAAAGGCGTTGGTAATTGTACAATTTGATCCATTATTGGTGGTCGGCCCAAACAATTTTATGGACGACTTGATCCGTCGAGCCGGTGCAACAAACTTAGGAATTATGACTGGCAAAGCATGGGGCGGCATGTCTCCCGAACAAGTGATTGTCGTAAAACCCGAGATCATTATCGCAGGCAAGAACAGTCATGATCGTATTGTTCACCGTCCCGGATGGGAGAATATACCTGCCGTAAAGAATCGGCGGATATATGACTCACCAGGGGACGCTGCGGTACGGCCAGGTCCCCGATTGGTGGCAGCCTTGGAGACGTTAATTCGGCAGATTCATCCTGAAGTCAAAATCCCACCTCCATGAATCTGAATACTGTTACTGTTACCGATGCCCCCCCTATCGTAACTCGTCGAACTGCGACGATCAGCAAATATTTAATCCCTTGCACGTCTCTCCTTCTGCTGTTGGTAATCCTTGCGGACTTATCCCTCAGTCCTTCAGGGGTAAGTGTTCACTTACCGGAGGTTATCCAATCGATATCACACCATGTCTTTCACTCTCACCTCTCCGAAAGTATGATCCAGAACAACTCAGATCAGATAGTTTGGCAAATACATTTTCCTCGAGCACTTTTAGCGGCAATTGTTGGAGCCCTTTTGGCGTGTTCCGGGGTGGGTTTACAGAGCTTGCTATTGAATCCTCTCGCCGATCCTTATACTGTAGGAGTTTCGTCAGGGGCGGCAGTTGGGGCAATGGTGGCAGAACTTTTGGGTCTGGGGCTTATGCTAAACGGATTTGCAACGATGTCCGTGGCTTTCCTGTTTGGGATACTTGCTGTTATTGCCGTCTACGCCCTAGCACGCGCTCGAGGGAAAGTGTCCGTAGAGTCTTTTCTATTGGCTGGTATTGTTGTGGGCACAATGTTGTGGTCCTCGATTCCATTGTTGTTGACCTTGTCGCACAGATCTAACGACTATGGTCGCATTATATATACTCTGTTGGGTTCTCTCCAAAGTAGCGACTGGTCACGCGTCGAGCTCATCATTCCGATATTTGTGGTTGGATTTCTGATGATGCAGAGATGGTCACGTGAATTGAACCTTATGTCCTTTGGGGAGGAAGCGGCTCACAATCTTGGTCTACCTGTTGAGACAATTAAACAACAGATAGTCATTGTCACATCTCTGATGACGGCGGCGGCGGTTTCTACATGCGGAATTGTGGCTTTTGTGGGGCTTATAGTGCCCCACATCGCCAGAAAAATAACCGGTCCTGATCATCGCACCCTATTACCATTAGCGGCGATCATCGGATCAATTTTGCTTATTGTTTCTGACACCGTTGTCAGGGTCTATCTGATGTAAATATAGATGCGTCGTCCGAAGGTGACGAAAGTGCTCCCCCAATCT
>CAISOI010000799.1 GCA_903886985.1 uncultured Chthonomonas sp. | reverse complement strand
TATATGGACCCGGGCAACTGGGCAACCGACCTTGAAGGTGGCTCTCGATTTGGCTATCGACTACTTTGGGTCGTGTTGCTTTCCAACTTGATGGCAATTTTGCTCCAAGTACTCTGCGCTCGACTCGGTTTAGCGACAGGCAAAGACCTTGCTCAGTCATGCCGTGACTACTACAAACGCCCAGCTGTCATAGCACTGTGGCTACTCTGTGAAATTGCAATTATTGCGTGCGATCTCGCAGAAGTTATTGGCTCCGCCGTAGCACTACAGTTGCTCTTTGGACTGCCGCTTGTTTACGGGGTGCTCCTTACCGGATTTGATGTGCTGGCAATTGTTGGGCTGACCCGTTATGGTTTTCGAAAGTTGGAAGCGGTTGTACTAACATTAGTTGGGACGGTCGCGGTCTGTTTCGCGATCCAGATGTTTCTTGCCAAACCTGACTGGGCTGGAGTGGCGCACGGGCTGGTGACGCCAACGCTGCTTAAGGGAAGTGAGCTTTATATTGCTCTTGGGATTCTGGGCGCGACAGTGATGCCTCACAATTTGTATCTGCATTCCGCCATCGTACAAACTCGGGCGCATGACAAGAGCCATGAAGGCGTCAAACAAGCAATTAACTACAACACTTTTGATACCATCCTTGCGCTCATGCTAGCCTTCTTTGTTAACGGGGCGATACTAATATTGGCTGCCTCAGCCTTCCACGCACACGGCATTGTAGCGAC
Source organism: uncultured Chthonomonas sp. (assembly GCA_903886985.1). Lineage (GTDB taxonomy): Bacteria > Armatimonadota > Chthonomonadetes > Chthonomonadales > CAJBBX01 > CAISOI01. The sequence continues at coordinate 6,280 of CAISOI010000799.1, read as the reverse complement.
GGAATTGGGGCAGGCCCATAAGCTGCTAGGTCCTCTGTTGGGGGGAGCAAGCTCTACGGTATTTGCGGTAGCGTTGTTGGCGTCAGGGCAATCCTCCACCATTACCGGCACACTTGCGGGCCAAATCGTCATGGAGGGATTTCTGCACATTAGGGTCTCCCCGTGGGCGCGCAGATTGATTACGCGATCCCTCGCGATAGTTCCGGCAGTAATGATAGTGATTTCACAGGGTGCAGAGGGAGTTGAAAAGCTGCTCGTCTTCTCGCAGGTGGTTCTGTCAATGCAGCTCTCATTTGCAACTTTTCCGCTCATGATAATGACTTCCGACAGGAAGCAAATGGGAGCTTTTGTGAATACCGTTTGGCTCAAAATTGTGGGTTACTTGGTTTGTGTGACGATTGCTGCGTTAAACATGAAACTGCTTTATGACGGGATCGGCAAGACGTGGCTTACGGTGACATTTGCGGTCGCAACCAGTTTCGCAATTTGGGTAAAGTTTGGATACAAAGCACCTAAACTAGAGAAGACTCTAACTGCGGATGCTTAAGCGTCAAACGAACTGCTCGCGCGACTGTTTGCTCTGAATTCGGTTACTATCATAAATGCGAAAGAATACTGTCCGTGGCATCCTTTAGGTTATTGGAAACAAAGTCAGGTTCCACCTCAAACTTAAGTGGGTCGTATTCGGTGTTTTTGCCGGTAAGAACGAGATAGGTCGTTGCTTCTACAATATTGCCACAACTAATATCACTCCATCGGTCCCCGATAAGGAAGCTCGCCTTGAGGTCAATTTCGTGCTCTTGGACAGCAGTTAGCAACATCCCCGGTTTCGGTTTGCGACAATCACAACTATCATCTGGTCCATGTGGACAGTGGTAAATTCCGCTAATAAAAACAGGATCAAGCCTTTCTCTCAACGATTGGTGAATTGCTGTGAGGTCATCCTCGGAAAGGATTCCACGCTGAATTCCCGATTGATTTGTTATGATAATCAAGACGAATCCGGCATCCTGCAATAGCTGCAATGCCTCTTTTACACCCGGCAGTATCTTAAGTTCATCCGGCGATTTGATAAATTCCTCGGAATCCTCATTGATGACTCCGTCGCGATCTAGAAATACTGCTCTCTTAAGACTCATACTGCAGGAATTAAATTTCGGTCGCGAACGGCGCAAAATGCAATGTGGAAGAGGATCATATGCATGTCCTCAACCTGCTGCATACTAAAACTATTGATCACAATGCATTCGGCGGCGGTTTTCGCTAGTTTTCCACCGTCATAGCCCGCTAATCCGAAAGTGTGGGCGCCTAACTTGTTTGACATCTCTATTCCGTTAATCACATTTGGTGAATTACCGCTTCCACTCACTCCAATAACAAGATCACCAGGTTCGACCCAACATTTGATCTGCGGGGCAAAGATGTTTGGATATTCGGTGTCGTTTGCCCATGCCATTAATAGGGGAGTGCAGTCCGAAAGACATATTGATTTCATCGGTTTACCACACTCTAGATCCATACACTTTTGGAAATCGTTACACATGTGGGAAACGGTAGCATGGCTGCCGCCATTTCCCATGAAGAGAACTTTTTGACCCTCTTTCCATGCACTTTCCAGCCGATCTATGAAGGTATTAACCTGCGCCTCATCTACGGCGTCCATAAGTCCCTTAAGTTTTGTGAAATAGTCTGTAATTGAGCTCATATCTTAATCTTTCTTAGCAGGTAATTCAACTACGTTGATATTCTTGAACGACAAATCTGTTGTCGGATCATGTCCCTGAAGGGATATTACCCCCGGAGCTTTTCTGGCACCCTGACGGGCATTCCCTTCATTTACTGGGCGCGGATCGTGAAAGTCCGCAACCATATAACCGTTGACCCAGCTGCCAATGTGATAACCATGTGCTACTAGAGTCATTTTGAACCATTCTCGGTCACTGCTGACGACTTTGCGGGCTGGTTGGCGATTGTATATGCCACCCGTACCGTAATCTATAGCTTTCGTTCGGTCGTCGCCCGCCCATTGGTTGCGAATCTGATCTTCGTAACCACTCCAGAATAGTCCCTTAGTCGCTCGAAAGAAGACTCCGCTGTTAAGGTGATCACCGTTTGAAAAGACATCGATCTGAAGGGCAAGATCGCCCCATGTTCCTTCGGTTTGAATGTCTCCATTGCCGTTCTTAACGTTGAGCCAACCTTCCGGCGTGACAGTGTAGACCGATTTGTGCTCTGGAATTACGCTCCAACTAGTGAGGTCCTTCCCGTTAAAAATTGACTTGAGGCTCAAGGGCTTCAAATACAGATTTTTGAACTTTGCGGTACCTTCGCCACCGTATTGGAGAGCGATAACTCCGCGATTGAATTTGCTGTCGTGCACATCCACAACCTTCTTGCCGTTCGTGGCTACAATCAGGTGATCGCCTTCAGCGATGATGTCGAAATGCGTCCAATTTCCAACGGATTTTACTCGGGACTTCGATTTTTGGAGACTGTTTATGCTGCCCGTCGGCCACTGTCGATGGGCGTCGTAAATGTTAACTTCATAGGCTTTGGAGGTGTCGAAATCGCCGTCAACGGGAGTTCGAAGGAATATCCCGCTATTGGCTTTGTTGTCGATCCAGACGTCCGCCTGAAGTTCGTAGTCAGCAAACTCTGTGGTTGTAGCGAAATAGCTCGGTTTGCCGGAAGAGACAAGTACGGCACCGTCTTTGACGGACCAATCAGATTCACCACGCATCTTCCATCCAAAAGTGGTTTCGCCGTCAAACAACATGATCCAACCGGAACTTATTTGCCCCTTGGTGAGATTGTTATCGGCACTTGCGCACGATGTAATGACTGCTGAAGTACCTAAGCTTATTGAAACCATCACCAACAACAGGTGTAATTTACCCATCAATCTGCCCTTTGATATCTGATTTTAGAAACGAAAACATTACCAGATCATGCCGCTCACCGCGCCAGCATCCAACTTTTCGCAGCAATCCCTCACGAACAAATCCAAGGCGTTCTAGTAATGCCATTGATCGATCATTACCAGTCTCGACAAGTGCCTCTATTCGAAACACCTTGGTCCGCCGAAAAATGTATGACACCACTCCGGCAATTGCCTCTGTCATCAAACCTTGCCCCCATTGATCGGAAGAAAGTTCATAACCAATTTCAATGATTCCAGCTTTCGCATCGGTATGGCGAATCCCCACAGAACCAATATACAGATTGTCCACTTTGCGTGCTAATGCCCATCGGATAGCATCGCCTGATTCAAATCGATCTCGTCGTTTTTCAACAATATCTCGCGCGCGCTCTATGCTAACCGGGCTATCTATGCCATAGTACGTGACCACGTTTGGATCGCTCAAAATGAGCGAGATCTGTTTGACATCCATTGGCGATGATTCCCGCAGTAAGAGGCGTTCTGTATCTAGGACAGGAAATACTCTCGAAGGATCCAAAACTACCCGTTTCTCCAAGCGCGACCATCTTTTTCAAGCAAGGCATCGGCTGCCGCTGGTCCCCAGGTTCCTGCGTCATAATTCGGAAAATGTGTGAATGAACGTGTTGCTTCCCACGTACCTAGAACAGGTGCGAGTACTTCCCACGAATGTTCAACGGCATCGCTGCGGTTAAATAGAGTCGGGTCACCCAACATTGCGTCCAACAACAAGGTTTCGTAAGCCGTAGCAGGGTGGCTGCCAAACGATTCCCCATAGCTAAATTCCATCTTCACCTGTTGAATATGCATCTCGGGTCCAGGCACTTTTGCACCGACTTTGAGCGATATCCCTTCATCCGGCTGAATGCGAATTGTAAGGACATTGGGCTCGATCTGATCATGGTTCGTCATATTAAAGAACATATGGGGCACTCGTTTGAATTGAATCGAAATCTCAGCCATTCGGCTCGGCATTCGCTTTCCCGATCTCAGATAAAATGGAACGTCCGCCCATCGCCAGTTATCCACCATTAATTTGAGAGCCACAAATGTTTCGGTATAGCTATTCGGGGCAACTCCATCTTCTTGCCTGTAACCCACAACATTGGCTCCATCAATTTCACCTGGACCATATTGCCCTCTTACGGCAACTTCACCCAGTTTTTCAGGATCAATAGGAACGATTGCACGTAACACGTCTGCTTTTCGATCTCGAACAGATCGGCCGTCGTAGTGCACCGGCGGGTCCATAGCGATAAGCGCCATCAGTTGCAAGAGGTGGTTTTGGAACATATCCCGCAAACATCCTGCCTCCTCATAGTATTTTCCTCGGTGCTCTACGCCGAGCGACTCGGCTGCAGTAATCTGCACGTGGTCAATGTAACGTCTATTCCAGATTGGCTCAATAATGGAATTGGCAAATCGGAACGCCATAATATTTTGCACCGTTTCTTTACCAAGGTAGTGGTCGATACGGTATATCTGTTCTTCTTTGAACTTCTTATGAATAGTGGTATTCAAATCAATTGCGGATTGCAGGTTAATTCCGAATGGCTTTTCGATGATAATTCGGTTCCAGGCTTTGGTCTCCGCCATATCTGTCAGACCATTTTCACCAAGCGCTGTCGCAATGGTGCCGTAAAAACTTGGAGGAGTTGCGCAGTAGAATAGGCGATTTCCACCACAGCCAAATCGATCATCCAGTTGGGTTAGCCGCTCTTTGAGCCTTTGATAACCCTCTGGCTTTTCAAAATCCGCAATGATGTAGTGTAGTCTAAGTGCGAAATCGTCCCAGATTTTCTGATCAAACTTGATGACTTCTCCGGAGTTTTTTACCCATTCCAACATTTGTGACCTAAATGACTCGTCAGTCATTTCAATCAACGAGAAACCCATCACTGCGAATCCTTGTGGCAAAAGATTCGAGCACGCAAGGTTATATAAAGCGGGAATAAGTTTGCGTTTGGTGAGGTCGCCACTTGCGCCAAAAATAACGAAGGCAACGGGATCGACCGGTCGGATGGTAGGTGCCTGAGACAATGAATTACCTGCTTTCTTCGTGGAAAATTGGATCTCTAACGCTCAATCAACAATTTCAGACTATTCGCGTTTCATCGCGTGACCACCAAACTCATTTCGAAGGGCGGCGATCACCTTCGCGGAGTAGCGATCTTCATCTCGCGACATAAATCTGGATAACAAGGAAAGTGTCAATACAGGAGCTGGCACATTCTTTTCAATGGCCTCTAATACTGTCCATCGTCCTTCTCCGCTATCTTCTACAAATCCTCGAATAGCTGAAAGGTCTTTGCCCTCGCGTTCAAATGCCAACTCTGCCAAGTCCAGTAACCATGATCTCACAACGCTGCCTTGGTTCCACAAATGCGCCAGAGCCCCCAGATCATACGTGTAGTCCGAGGAGTGAAGAATGTCAAACCCTTCACCGTATGCTTGGAGCATTCCATACTCGATACCGTTGTGAATCATTTTGGCAAAGTGGCCAGAACCACTGGGACCGGTGTAGAGAAGTCCGTCCGGTGGGGCGAGTGTGGTCAGAATCGGTTCTGCGATATCGAACGCATCTTTGTCGCCGCCCACCATCAAGCAGTAGCCGTTTTTCAATCCCCACACTCCTCCAGAGGTGCCCGCATCGAGGAAATGAATTCCCTTCTCTTTGCCCGCTGCAGCTCGTCTTTTCGAATCATGGAAATTGGAGTTGCCACCGTCGATAACTACATCACCTTCCGCCGCCAAACCATAAAGTGCCTGAACGGTGCCTTCGGTGGGGTCACCAGAGGGAACCATTACCCACACCACTCTGGGGACATTCAACTTAGCGATCAGATCCTCGAGTGAGTTGGCGCCGGCCGCTCCTGCGGTTACGCAATCGGCAACTGCAGTATCGCTTCGATCATAGGCGACAACTTCATGACCACCATTAAGCAGTCGCTGAACCATATTGGCGCCCATTTTTCCGAGGCCGATCATTCCTATCTGCATCAAATCATCTCCCTAAAAAGTTGTGTACATACGAATCGTTATTAGAACCAGAATACCATCCAATAGAGGGCATCGCACTATTGATCCATCGTCTAATTCTTCTAATTAGATAGGGGACTGACATACCCCGCCGTCCACCAACAAAGAGACACCTGTGATATACCCAGCACGCTCTGAGGCGAGAAATACAACCGAATCCGCAATCTCATGCGCCTCAGCCATACGTTTCATCGGGACGTTTGCGGCAGTCCTCTCCATCGCCTGCTCAATCGTTATGCCTGCCGCCTTGGCTCTCAATTCTGCGAGATGAGTCTGGCGGTCTGTCAATGTGTTGCCAGGCAG
>CAISOI010000798.1 GCA_903886985.1 uncultured Chthonomonas sp. | reverse complement strand
TTCTTGCGGAGGCAGTTAACGACAAATCCGTAAGGATGCTCCGTCAGCCAATCGAGATAGCCTTCTTCGTTGTCAATGAAAAGGATCATTGGGAGTGTTGTCTTGGCAGTTACGGAATGTCAAAGTATCGATCAAACAGATACTTCAGATACTTGGCATCAATGCCTGGGATTTTCATCATGGCAGAATATAATTCGTTGTATGACATCGCACAGAATGGAACTTCGCCACTAATTTCGGTTGCAAACGCATCGATATCGGTTTTATGTCTCTTAGCTTCAGGGCTGTCCGGCCAATCATAGTAAAGGTATATCAGAATGAAGTTGTTACGATGTTGTGTCTGAAGACCAAGGAAGTGTTTGAGTAACTGAGCGGCGTCGAGATACATGAACAGCTTTGGGTTGCCTTGCAACTTTGCTGCCAGATTTTGGCAACGTATCAGACCTAACCTTTCCCAAAGACCAGGAGTCGCACCCTTCGGAAAGTAGGACGCTGCAAAAGGTAACTTTGATGGCCGTTTGGAATAATGTTCCGTGAACTTAGATTCAATTGCTATAACCCAACCTTTATTAGCGGTCATCGCTACATCAAGGTGAGGTGGTGTTCCATTGAGCACAGTTGGGAACTTTCGCTCTAATTTCAAATCCACTACATTCTTCGGAAGGAGGCAACATTCGCTTGATAGTGCATTTACAAGTGAGTCTTTTGGAATGTCCCGCCAATGTTCAAACACGTTATATACCAGGGCCGCCGAGGAGTGCAAAGCACTAATCTTGTCATCTAACTCATTTCCTCGACCTTGGTCGAAGTCATCCTGTGCATCTTTTGTGAGTGGAATGAAAAGGTTGTCATCTCGCTGATGAGTGCGGTCGTTAACCGTGCAGGTGATGCCGTTCTGGCCCGCCCGCTTTCGTTGTCGGTCTCTGATTTGAGTTATCGTTGTCATGTTTTTGCTCCCTCTCATTCTCAACCTATCGGGGAATAATCTTCGCTTCCAACTCCGCCATCTGCTTCATTTCTTGCAACTTCGTGCGTTTCACTGGACTCTTCCTAAACGTCTCCCGAAATTCCTCCTCCGTCATTTCAAGTAAGTCTGCTAGTTTGGGGCGAGTGGTGGCAGGGCGGGGATAGGAAATTTCGAACACGTAGGGTCAGGGCACGCCGTGACCGAGAACAAAACACAACTTATCCTGCGCCACGAATAGACCGAGATCGAGGTAAACCGGGGCGTCGCTGTTGAGGCAACCCGCAGGAATATTCTTCCCTCGCATTGAACTTCATCCTCACAACTCTCGTCCGCCGTATCGGCAACGGTTCCGTTTGAGTGTCAGGAGAATGTAGTGGGATATCAGGAAGCGTTCCGCGATATTGTGTTGAGACCGTTGCGTGAGGACGAAGAAGTCCATCAAGAAGTCAATCAGTATCTTGTCGCCTACCAGCAGAACAGAACCGAATTTGCGTCGTTTGATCATTTTATCCGCATGAAAATACTCGGGCACGCGCGAACGCCTTGCGAATCCCGTGCGCTTGCGTTGCTATACAGTTATACCTATATGCCTATGCACCTGGACGGAAACAAAAAGGTGATCGAGCGCGAGTATCAGACGTTTTTCAATCCGTACATCTATCAAAAGCCCTCGAATGTTTTGATGATTGATGTCGGCTGCGGTCCGATGACCGCGTGTATGGCTCTCGCAGATTTTCAGCAAGGTTTACCTGATAATAAACGGCTTGAGCTTGATTATCTGGGGTGTGACATACAAGCTTTTATGACTGACATCGCCTTGAATTTCGGCGAAAAGAATAACCAAAATGATCTCTTTGGAGATAATTTTCGAGCATGCTGCCCTGACATCAAAAATCCAGACTGGATTGAGCAAATAGATTGCCGGCTCAAAGAGGGAGGAACTCTCGTTTTCTATTTTTCTTACTTTTGGGAGCAGGGAGGGCTCACGGAAGAAGTTGGTAAATGGGTAGATTGCTTCAAGCATATTTCTCTTCAAGCCCGCGCAGAGGACACATTCATCGTTTACTTGAACAGAGATTTGGGCGACAGCAACAGTGCTTATACAGAATTCAAGCAAAGAATCAGGGAACGTCCCGACACGTTGGAAGTGATTTCCTCACAGAAGTGTAACCAGAGATATCAGTCATGGAGTGGGTTGGAGGAATGGCTTACGCAGGGGATAGTCCCTAAAGCGCGACCCAAAAAAAGAACAGACCTGCAGTATGAAATTCTGCGCGT
>CAISOI010000797.1 GCA_903886985.1 uncultured Chthonomonas sp. | reverse complement strand
TCTGGAATACTAACCTGGTCCATTATCTGGATTGGAGACCGTGGCAGGCGGGTAGTTTGACTGGGGCGGTCGCCTCCCAAAATGTAACGGAGGCGTTCTAAGGTCTGCTCAGGCTGGTTGGAAATCAGCTGTTGCGTACAAGGGCAGAAGCAGGCCTGACTGTGCGACTGACAAGTCAAGCAGGGACGAAAGTCGGACCTAGTGATCCTCTGGCCACACGTGGGTGTGCCAGGGCTCATCGGATAGAAGCTACCCCGGGGATAACAGGCTTATCTTGCCCAAGCGCTCACAGCGACGGCAAGGTTTGGCACCTCGATGTCGGCTCGTCGCATCCTGGGGCTGGATTAGGTCCCAAGGGTTAGGCTGTTCGCCTATTAAAGCGGTACGCGAGCTGGGTTCAGAACGTCGTGAGACAGTTCGGTCCCTATCCGTGGTGGGCGTAAGAGTTTTGAGGGGGGCTGTCCCTAGTACGAGAGGACCGGGATGGATTGACCTCTGGTGTACCGGTTGTACCGCCAGGTGCAGATGCCGGGTAGCTATGTTAAGAAGCGATAAGCGCTGAAAGCATCTAAGCGCGAAGCGCGCCCCAAGATAAGAACTCTCACAGGGTTAACCTGGTAAGGTCTCGGGTAGATAACCCGTTGATGGGCGGAGTGTGGAAGCGCAGTAATGTGTGGAGCAAAGCCGTTCCAATCGACCGAGGGCTTGAATTAAATAAGACCTACAGGCATAGGCCAAAAGCGCGTGCTCTTGGTAGAGCAATGACTACCAAGGTTAAAGTTACGGTTACAGATCCGCGAGAGCGGTTACCCAAGATGTTGGTTGAGGTTGCGGAGGTGACTAATAAGTTAGGCACAGAGTAACTATCACCGATATCGTACACACTATTTTCAAGGAACACAGAATTTACGGTTTCCTGGTGTCCATAGCGGCGGGGTTCCACCCGTTCCCATTCCGAACACGGCCGTTAAGACCGCCATCGCCGACAATACTTGGGGCACAAGCCCCTGGGAAGATAGGTAGACGCCAGGATTATATTAAGACAGCCCTCTCCAAGCAGTTGGAGGGGGCTGTTTTTTTGGTGGGTGTAACGGCTTAAGGTTGCAATGGGGAAATGCGGAGGTCAATAGAAGAGTAGCTGAGCATGGCCTACATGTCGGACTCTTTGACTATTTTAAACAATTGTGCTTGTACTATATTTGCATGGATTGGACTCATTCGTAATTGACGGCAGTTGGGAGCCGTATAATGTCCGACGAATCGCCTATTTGTGGGTTTTACCACAACCGGATAGGAAGACTGCTAGTACTGTAAGTAACGAGGTAGTTAGGTGAGCATAGAATATCGAGGTAAGAGGGATCCCCTTTTCGTCGCTGTACATCGCGGTGGTCTTCTCGATTTAACACGACACCGTCTGCTCGCCAATTGGGCTGCAGACTGCGCAGAACATGTGCTTTCATTGTTTACTGCGAAATATCCCGACGATGACCGACCAAGTAGGTCAATCGCTGTAGCACGTGCATGGTCTCGTGGGGAAGATACAGTGTCCGAGGCACGTGAAGCAGCATTTGCCAGCCATTCGGCTGCGAAAAGTTCGACTGATGCTGCATCTCGAGAAGTTGCACGCTCGGCGGGACATGCAGCCGCGACTGCACATATGGCAGACCATGCAATGGTGGCTGCAACTTACGCAATTAAAGCAGTGCGATTGGCGTTTATGGAATCCGATGTGGAGACGGCAGTCGCAGTCGAACGCCAATGGCAGCGGGAACATCTTCCGGAGGCGATCCGTGAACTAGTGCTTACCAATTTGGATATGAATTGGCTAATTCTTGCTGATTAGCGAAGAATCTTATCTTGGTTCCAGATTAGGCTCACCAGTTGGTGACAGTGGATGTCACTTTTGACAATGACACTTCCAGTTGCGGAAAGAATTCAGGTATTGCAACTCAGTGTTGTTATAATTGTAATGGTTTCGAAGAGGGGCAATGGGTCAGACCTCTAATTCGTATCTGTTAAGTTCGCGGTCGCCGACAATGCTTGGGGCACAAGCGCATAGGAAGATAGGTAGACGCCAGGATTATATTAAGACAGCCCTCTCCAAGCAAATCGGGGGGGCTGTTTTTTGTTTTGTATGATGGAATGGGAGAGGATGGTTATCGAAGGTAAACCGCTAGTACGAACGTGGTTATTCAGCTTTCAGATTTATGATTAATCAATCAATATCAAAGCAATCTGATATGGCTCGCGTTACCTGTTCACGAACAGCTACATCAGTGATTTCGCCATAATCTCTGCTGAGTCTAGATTTATCGAGACATCTAATCTGGTAGCACAAAGCAAATGATTCACGCGGTAAACCACATGCTCCTATGGGCAAAAGAACTTCACCGAGCCGCGCTGG
>CAISOI010000796.1 GCA_903886985.1 uncultured Chthonomonas sp. | reverse complement strand
TGGATCCCTTATTTTCTCATAGTTCCTGTGAAATCAACTCTGAACCCTCAGGTGGCAAAACTCCGTTGTGATAAAGTTACAAGATGTGACAGTTGTTTACGGCACGAAATCTCAGGGCGAGCGCACAGCGCTATGCCATGTTGACCTCGCTATTGAGCGCGGAGAATTTGTGTTTATTGTTGGAGCGACCGGTGCTGGCAAGTCAACCTTTCTGAAACTCCTCTATCACGAAGAGGTGGCCACCAGCGGAAACGTTATAGTACATGGCCTCGATCTTTCAGAGTTGCGTCCTCGAGAAATTCCAATGATTCGCCGACGAATGGGTGTGGTATTTCAAGACTTCGGGCTGCTGCCTAACAAAACAATTTTTGAAAATGTCGCCTTCGCACTTAGAGTGATTGGGGCATCTCGGCGTGAGGTACGAAGGAAAGCAGCAGAGGCATTAGAATTAGTCGGACTAATCAAACGGTGTGACGCATTCCCAAACCAGATTTCAGGAGGCGAACAACAGCGAGTTGCTATTGCCCGCGCCATTGTGAATCAACCTCCTCTTGTCATTGCAGATGAACCTACAGGAAATCTTGATCCTGAGACCTCATCCGGAATTTATGAAATTCTTGCCGAAACGAACAGGAGAGGAACAACCGTAATAGTTGCAACTCACGACAAGCAGCTTGTAGACGCCGGCGAACGGCGCGTCATCGAATTTGACCGGGGACGCATCGTTAGGGATGAAAATCCCGGGGTTTATGAACGCACTCCAGTGGAGATCATCGATTGAGTATCTCCAGCTTTCTATTCCAGGCAGAAGAAGCGGTTAATAACATCCGCAGAAACGGATTGATGTCACTCGCCGCCCTATCCACCGTGACTATGGCTATGGTAGTTTTAGGTGGGGCACTATTGACAATCTACAGACTAGGACAATTTGCAGACACCCAGCCCAGACAGTTTGAGATGGAGCTGTTCATGAAAACGGACACTCCGCGCTCGAAGGTGCAGGATGTTCAACATCAGATTGAGAAGATCCCTGGGGTTGAGTATGTCCACTTGTTTTCCAAGGAACAAGCCTGGAAAGAGATGGAAGACAAAGATGTGCAGAGGGGCTCGACCATATCCGAAGCGCTTTCGGATTCCAATCCACTCCCGGATCGCCTGGATGTCAAACTTGTTGACCCAAAAGACACAAACCAAATATCAGGACTGCTCCAGAATAGTCAGAGATTCCCACAAATTCATAAAGTACAAGATGCCCATGAAGAGCTGGATAAACTGCTCGCCTTTTCGCGCATGGTGAGAAATATTGGCGCGATAACTTCCTTGGGGCTACTAATTGCTACATCGTTAGTCATACAAAATACGATCAAATTAACCGTAGCCGCTCGTCGCCGCGAAATAAGAATCATGCAACTCGTTGGGGCAACTCCCGGCTTCATTCGCCTCCCAATGGTACTGGAAGGCGCATTTTACGGAGTCACAGGAGCGTTGACGGCGTCTGTCATTATTGGTATTGTCGCGATGCAAATTACGCAATACATTGGAACTTTGGCATCTCCTCTCACGAGGACCCTACCTCCAATTGCCCACCCTGTCATTTTGATATTTTGGCTATGTTTGATCGGTGTCTGCGTGGGGCTAACAGGTAGCTATCTTTCTATTCGCCGTTTCTTAAGGAAAGTCTGATGCTGAAGCGATTTGTAATCTGGCTCATTATGGTAATTACGGTCATCGGAACAGTGATTCCAGCTACGGATGCCAGTGCCTTGCAAAGACGGCACAAAAAGACTTCTAGGACCTCCAAGACTAAACAGAAGAAAAATCCAGCGGAATTGGCTTCCCAATTACATTCCGTTCGCGCTCAGATTAAACAAAAACGTAAACAGATTCGCGAAACAAAGCGTAAAGAACGAAAAATCTCTAGCGAAATAGTAACGGTAGAAACGCGACTGATAAAGACAGAAAGTGCTCTAGCGCGAAACCGACGCAAACTCAAAGAGGTAAGGCTTCGACAGGAGTTACTGACCAAACGAATTACAGCAACCGAAGCTCGCTTAAAATCACGAAAATCGGTTCTCGCCAGTCGAATTCGCCAAAATTACGAACG
>CAISOI010000795.1 GCA_903886985.1 uncultured Chthonomonas sp. | reverse complement strand
GGATACTCCATTGCCGCCGGACGAACCCACCAGTCTGAATCCTCCAGATGGTGCGATCTTCGATTACTACTTGAAGTCCGACCAAACCAAACCTATTACGCTTGAAATTTTTGACAACAAAAGTCGGTTGGTTCGAAAATACACGAGCGAAGATAAAGCGGATAGCGTCGATCCTGAACTCAATGTACCGACATTCTGGATTCGCCCCTTCCAGCCACTTGAGTCGAAAGCAGGAGCGCACCGATTTGTATGGGATATGCACTACGCCAAAGCTGTAGGTGCCGGGCACGATTATCCAATTTCGGCAACGTATATGAATACGGATGCCGAACCGCACGGTCCTTGGGCGCTGCCGGGAAGATATACGGTGAAACTAACCAACGGACAATCTTCGACAAAAGCGTTCTTTGATATTAAAATGGACCCACGCGTAAAAACGTCGCCGGAGATGTTAAAGGCTCAGTTTGAACTCTCGTATGCGCTTCTACAGGCAGTAAATAAAGCGAATGAAGTGCTCGGTGAGATCAAAAAGGCGAAATCCAATCCGAAAGTCATTGCCGATAAGCAGTTTCTCGCAGAACTGAGTGATCTCGAAGGTTCCGCGCCCGCAGGACGCAGACAGAGACGTGCCTCTTCAACCCAGACGTTAGGTTCGCTTAGTGGGGAACTAAGCGGTTTGATGGACGCACTGCAATCGACTGACTCCGCGCCGATGCCGGGCACCGTGACAATTGTCAAGACAAAGCTCTTGGCGATTGAAGCAAAGTTCAAAGTGTGGGACGGTCTAGAGAAGGAACTGAAAGAAAAGCACTAATTGCTTGTATTGCAAGCTCGAATGTGACCTTTGTCATTCGGTTTGCGTCTAACTGTTATTGGTGGGGCGGCTAAGAGGTTGGGTAGCTGCCCTGTTCCAATTTACAGGAGCCTACATGATGCAACGAAGAACGCTTTTGACAGCTTTGGGAATTGCCCCAACTGTCGCAATTTCCGCTATCGCTGCCGCACAATCTGGCAAACAAGAGCAGCTTCCCGTAAAGTCCGTCACTCTCTTCACAAGCGGAGTCTCTTATATTGAACGCGGAGGAGCGGTGACAGGCAATGCCAATGTGCCGTTAACTTTTCGAACCGGGCAGATCAACGACATATTGAAGTCGATGGTGCTTCTGGATGAAAAAGGTAAGGTTCAGCCGGTTACCTTTGCCACAAAAGACCCCATTGGGCACACGCTCCAGTCGTTTGCGGTGGATGTGTCAGAAAATGCTTCGATGGAAGATATTCTCACCAAACTGCGCGGAGCACGGGTCAGCGTAGACAGTGAGCATGGGCAGATAGTCGGTCAAATCGCTAGCGTAGAGTCGCGGCAGGTGGGCGGAACAGACAAAAATGCTATCTCTGTCACCTTCGTAAATATTCTCACTGATGCTGGTCTAGTCTCCGTCAAAATGGATCGTGAACGCACGGTCAAACTGCTGGACGACCGCCTCAATACAGAATTCAAGGAAGCATTGGGCGTTCTCGCTTCCAACACAGACGATCAGCGTAAGAAAGTAACCCTGCATTTTTCGGGCAGTGGCAGTCGTCAGGTGCGCGTGGGATATGTCACCGAGTCACCACTCTGGAAAATGAGCTATCGACTGGTGGTTTCCCCGGACTCAACTACAAAGCCATATCTGCAAGGCTGGGCGCTTGTCGAGAATACAACCGACGAAGATTGGAAGAATGTCAAACTATCGCTGGTGTCGGGTCGTCCTATATCGTTTATTCAGGACCTCTATCAACCACTCTATATTCCGCGACCGGAAGTTGCTGCAGATGTCATTGCATCGCCTTATCCGCAAACGCATGGGGAAAACCTACAAGGGCACAAGTCCGATGCCAATGGGAATGGCAATAGTATCAAACTACTCCCCGACGGAGTAAACGCAATCGTGCCATATGACGTCGACAATTCTTTAATTGTTAGGTCTAAGGACAAAAATGGAGCGGCACTTAAAGCAAGAGTTCTTAACGGTGAAGTCGCAAATACACCCGCCCCTGCGAAACCTGTCACAAGTTCTCCCGAAGGTCTCAAGCAATCTGTATCCCAACAATCTTCCGGGCAAGCAGCGGGAGCGGGTCTCTTCAAATACAATATCAATTCTGGAGTTAGTCTTCCCCGACAACAGGCGGCGATGATTCCGGTTGTTTCGCAGGACATTCGGGTTGAGCGGCTTTCGCTATACGAATTGAACAGCGAAGGTAAATTCCCACTCAACGCAATGCGGATAGTGAACTCTACCGGATTGCATCTGAAGGGCGGACCGATCACACTGTTCGATCAGGG
>CAISOI010000794.1 GCA_903886985.1 uncultured Chthonomonas sp. | reverse complement strand
GGAATTGACTCCGGTGTGGTAGACCGACTTCGACAAATCGGTCCTAGATAGATAGCTGGAACATTTGCAGTAACTGTGAGCTTGCCGGCTCACAAATCGTAGCGACTCTCTAACGAACGCAACGAAAAATGCTGAAAACCGTAGGCACGATTCTGTCTCATGAATAGTGCTTATCTATATGTTCCAGAACAAGGCAATTATTGTAATTGCCATCTAGGTACCGCACCAGATTCGAACGATCGCAGTAAATGGATAGCGTAAACAACATGAAGCGCCGGGGACAGTCCTCCCCCGATCACGTGGTCATGATTGCAGTTGTACAAAACGGAGCATGGGATTTCAATCGTAACAACCTGAATTCCAATTAGCTCACACCCAGCATAGATTTTTGAAGATGAAACGAGCGCGAAGAAAGCCTAACCTGCCAGTTCTTTTAAAACGGCAATCTCGCCGCAATCGAGGAATTTCGGACAATAGACACATTCGGTCCAGACTTTGCGGGGCAGTACGGACCGATCAACGCGATCAAATCCGATCTTCTCGAAGAGTTCGGGGACATAGGTGAGTGCAAAAACTTTGGTTACTCCAACCGTAACAGCCTCATCCAAACAGGCGGCAATCAGCGCTTTGCCATAACCCTTCCCCTGTGCGGACTCCAGCACTGCAAGAGATTTCAATTCGGCGAGGTCTTTCCAAGTGACATGAAGGGCGGCACATCCGACAACGGTATCATCCTCAACAATCACCACGAAATCCCGCACATTCTCATAGAGTTCGCTCATACTACGATGCAGCATGGCGCCATTGTCCGCAAACGCATTTATCATCCTCTGGATGCTGATAACATCCGAGGTTGTGGCTTTGCGCAATGTTCCGGTTTTCGTTTGGGATTCGAGTATCATTCCATTAATGCCAGATTGCCAGTGTCCGTTCCTATACCATTTTCAAATTCGCCGTTGAAACGGATTTGGAGCTTGAAGTTGTCGTTTTACTAAACGTAAGAGATGGGTATTTTATCCTACTCTCAGCACTTTGGCAAGCAGATACGATCCCGGAGATGTGGAAGACAGAATATGGAACCACTCATAGAAGCGAGACTTTTAGCAGAAAACTATATCGACTACGCCCCCAGAACCCGCCGAGAGGTGGAACGACGACTCCAGCGCGCGGAATACGACCAAGACGTAATTGAGGCTGTGTTAAACGGATTGGAACATGCCAATCTCATCAACGATACGGAGTTTAGCGCCCTCTGGGTGGAGAGTCGCGCGCGCTCCAAGAAGTTGGGGCGAGCCCGCCTGTCGAATGAACTCCGTTTGAAGGGCGTGGATAAAGAAATCGTTGAGTCCGCGGTGGATGTCCTTTCGGATGAGGATCAGTTGGAAGCGGCGCTGGTGTTGGCGCAAAAGAAGTGGAAAGAGGGCGATGAACGCGATCCCGCCGCCAAAAGAAGGCTCGCAGGCTTTCTTCAAAGACGCGGTTATAATTGGTCCATTATCGAGCAGGTATTTAGAAGGTTGTCCTCGAATATGGAATGAAGGAACTTTGGTTCCCGTCAGTCAAGTGCCTGCAATCACAGGCAGCATAAAGCTCGACCTCAGACAAATACTGTCCGGAGGTTGAAATCATGAACAATCTATCGATTATCATAGGAATAATCATCGCCGTTGCGGGAATCGCAATTGCGGTGTTTTACAGTAGTTCTAAATCGCGAAGTCTCGCAACGAGTATTGACATAGAGACCAAGCAAAAGTTAGACGAAGCAGCGCGAATCCGAGAGGAAGCGCTGAGACAAGCGGAGTCCATAAAGCGAGAATCAATTCTCGAAGCAAAAGACGAAGCCTATAAACTTCGCGAAGAGATAGAAGCCGAAAATAGGGAAAAAAGATCTGAGATTCAGAGGTTAGAGCGACGACTGGCGCAAAAAGAAGAAGCGCTGGAGCGACGCGGGGAGTCCGTAGATAACAAAGAACGCAGCTTGCAGCACCGCGAAGCCGAACTTTCGACAAAAGATCGTGAGCAAGCGGAATTAGCAGAAAAGCAGCGCCAAGAACTCCAGCGTATTTCCGGTATGACCGTGGAAGAGGCGAAAGCTACCTTCCTGAAAACAATTGAAGATGAGTCGCGCCGTGATGCGGCAAAGCTCATGCGGGACATAGAAGAAGAAGCAAAACGAGACGGTGACCGCCGCGCTCGTAATATCATAACTCAGGCAATCCAGCGTTGTGCGGTAGATCAAACTTCCGAAACCACGGTCTCCGTGGTGCCGTTGCCAAACGATGAGATGAAGGGCAGAATCATCGGTCGCGAAGGGCGAAATATTCGTGCTTTCGAGACAGCGACGGGTGTCGATCTGATCATCGATGATACGCCTGAGGCAGTGGTTCTCTCTGCGTTTGATCCTGTCAGACGTGAGATTGCCCGAATCGCTTTGACCAACTTAATTATCGATGGCAGAATTCATCCCGGCCGTATCGAAGAGATGGTTATCAAAGCCAAAGTTGAAGTTGAGCAGAGAATCGAAGAGGCGGGCGAACATGCGGTCATGGAGTCTGGCATTACCGGATTAGCTCCGGATATTGTCCGATTGCTTGGCAAGATGAAATACCGAACCAGTTTTGGGCAGAATGTTCTGGACCATTCGGTGGAAGTCAGTCATCTATGTGGGTTGCTCGCTGCTGAAGTGGGTGCAGACATCAATCTCTGCAAACGAGCAGGACTGCTCCATGATCTCGGTAAAGCCGTTGATCACGAAGTCGAGGGGCCACACGCTGTTATCGGCGCGGATATTCTTCGGCGCTATCGTGAGGCACCTGAGGTTATTCTTGCTGTCGAGGGGCATCATTATGATGTTGAGCCGTCGACAGTGGAAGCGATACTGGTTATCTGTGCAGATTCCATTTCTGCCAGCAGGCCGGGAGCGCGGCGCGAAACACTCGAAACGTATGTGAAGCGGCTGAAGAAGCTCGAAGAGATTGCTGAGAGCTATCCGGGAGTTGAAAAGACTTTCGCAGTTCAGGCAGGACGCGAAATACGCATGGTTGTCTTTCCAGAAATGATAGACGACCTTGCTGCATTGAAGCTGGCCCGAGATACGGCGCGCCGTATCGAAGAAGAGATGCAGTATCCCGGTCAGATCAAAGTCACGGTGATTCGGGAGACACGAGCTGTAGATTTTGCAAAGTAGGGGCGAAGTAACGCCCCTACCTTGGCAACCGTCTAATAGGCATACATGTTTAGTAGTTTAGTTGTCCCATTAATTGATGGATGTTGGAGGCATAGCCTCTTAGTCAGGTAGAAGTATTTGCGCGTGCTTATGGTGGGCGATGTCGTTGGGAAACCCGGTCGATTTGCGTAGCGGATTTTGTCCCTAAACTGCGATCGTCGCTCAAAGTGGATTTTGTAATCTGCAATGCTGAGAATTCAGCTGCAGGTTTGGGTATCACAAGAGATATCGCGAATAACCTCTATGATCAGTGTAAGGTTGACGTTATTACATTGGGGAACCATGCGTGGTCCAAGAGGGAGTCGCACAATTTTCTGGACGAAGAGATGCGGATTCTTCGCCCAGCAAACTATCCGCCGGGAGTTCCGGGCCAGGGTATGGGAGTTTACAAGACTCCTTTTGGGCCGATTGCAGTAATTGTGCTTCAGGGTCGCATATTTATGGATCCTACTGAGAATCCATTCCTTATGGTGGAAGACCTGATACAAGAAGCGCAAAAAACTGCCAAAATGATATTCATAGATTTTCATGGCGAAGCGACTTCCGAGAAGATTGCATTTGCGTGGCATGTGGACGGGCGAGTTTCAGCAGTGGTAGGAACTCATACACATGTACAGACTGCCGACGAACGCATATTGCCGGGCGGAACCGCTGCTCTTACAGATGTTGGAATGACCGGGCCGGAACACTCTGTAATCGGTATGAATGTTGACTCGGCGTTGACCAGATTTGTGACTTTGATGGCATCCAAGTTTGAAGTAGCACCCGGACCTGCGAGACTTTGTGGAGTTGTGATCGATATCGACCCAGAAACGGGTCACGCAACTCACATTGAACGCGTACAGAAACTGCAGGTTGAAGATGATGACATTGATGAAGATGAAGATTAATCGCTTTACAAAATAAGAGTATGTGCCGAAGCCAGAAATGGCGGAGGTCTTTTCCACGGAGGATAATCGTGAAGGTCAATCGATACTTAGTTTCACTTGCAGGTGCCGTTGTGTTATCAGCAGCACAAGGTGGCGTGGCGTTCGCACAGGCAACCTCAATTTATTCAGGCGAGGCTGTTTCCCCGACGACTTTGAAGATTGATACCTGGGGAAGCGGCGTTGCACTGGAGTCTTCAGATGTTGTCTATACGGGCTCTAAGTCTGTAAAAGGAACCTCATACGGTCGATATCAGGGAATCAGGATTGTCCTCGCGACTCCGGTTGACATCAAGAGCTTGATGGGCGATACCAATGCGCTATTTCAGATAGTCTATTCCTTGGCGGAGAAGACCGAAACTACAGCCAGCGGCAGTGGCAAATTTGGCGGTAAAGGCGGAGCATTTGGTGGATCGGGATCGGGCGGACGCAGTCAAGGCGGCGGTTCCTCCAGTCAACCTGGTGGCGGGGCACGCGGTGGCGCAGCCGGCGGATTGGGTGGTTCCGGTGGTGGTAGAGGCACGGACTCCAAATCAGAAATCAAGACGGTCCCTGCAGAGAACATTCGTATCGTCCTCGGCATGGATGACGGTGCCAAATTTGAACTCAATATGGAGTTGTCGACTTCGAGATTTGTCCGTGACGAGTGGAGATCTCTTGCTATTCCTGTTGCCGCAATCGACGGTCTTAAGAATAGCTCTGGCAAGCTTAAAGAAGTCAACATCTTTACCGATCAACCAACGACCCTTTACATTGGACAGCTTCAGATTGCTCAAGATGAGACACCGATCCGTGTGGATGACCTGACAGACCAGACAATCGCAAAAAACGACATTCTGACGTTGAATAGTTCAGCCGAAGGCGGTCCCTCTGCGCTTAAGTATGTCTGGACAGTTCGTGGAATTGCCAATGCGGATACTGGTGCAAATCTGAACCCCAACTATCTGGTAACCCTTGAAGGTAAGAAGTTCAAACATCATTTCTCTAAAGGCGGCGACTTTGAAGTCACGTTGACTGTGAAGGATGTTTATGGAATCAAGAAGTCCGCTACACAGAAGATGGTAGTTCACGTAACATTGTAATTACCGTTCGTTTAGATTGAAACAGGGTTCAGGAGATCACGGAATAGTGATAGCCTGGACCCTGTTATTCATTCCGGTGAAGTATGTTGTCTTGCCAAGACTTGCAGAATTGGTAAACATAAATCCAGGCTCCAGGTGGTATTGGAAGTCAATCTTTCCCGTTTTGCGATTGATCCAAGTAACCATGCCCTCAACGGAACCGATTATTGAGTGATTGTCCGTAATTGTTGGTCCGCAGTCGTAATTCTCGGAGCTGGTTTGGCATTGCCAGATTAGGCTGCCGTTTGAGGCATTGAAGGCGTAACAATCCCCGTTTTTGCCAAGACCTCCCACGTAGATAACTCCGTCCGCCAGTGTCGGCGAAGAATATCCAAGAGAATCTCGACCAGCAGGGGCACGAGCAGTCCATTCGTCTTCTCCGTTGGCTGCCTTCAAAGCATGCAGCGTGCCATCGTTGGTGCAGATGTAGATCAATCCTTCGCCAACAATTGGTGAAGCAATCGCAGGAGAGTAGTAAAACGAAAGTGCTCCCTTGCCGGAGTGAGATCTGCCAATTCGGCTTTTCCAGCGGATGGCGCCATCTGAAGCAGCAATAGCGTAGACGGTATTGTCCCATCCCCCGAGATAAAAGACTCCTTGCGAAGCCGTTGCGCGTGATTGGAAAAAGGAACCAGCGTCCTGGCTCCAAATGTAGGTGCCCAATTTTGCATCCAGCCCGATGATTTTCTTGTCAACTCCAACGCAAACAATCCCGTCTTGAATAGCAGGTGTTGAAAAGATTGAGGTGCCACAGTCGTATTTCCACTTTTCCTTGCCGGTCCGAGCATCGTAGCAGTAGAGGTAGTGGTTCGTGTTGCCTGCGAAAACAGAACCCTCATTAACAATGGGTGAACCTACGAAGCTGCCAACTGCGGTTGTTGCAAATTTCTGTTTGCCCGACTTTGCGTCAATAGCATAGAGACGACCGTCCAAGCAGGTGACAAAGACAAGTCCGTCTTTGGCTATAGGGGAAGACTGGGTAGGACCGCCTGTCTTGAATGCGTTGTCCCAAGCGTTTAAAGGCGTGTCTTTTAATCTCTCAACACAAAAGGGTTCAACTCTTGTATACGGTTCTCCATCAAAATCAGTGAGTGTGATCTTTAGTTCATGGTAACCTGGACTGAGGGGCTTCGTGAGAAACTCAGTGCGGAAACTGACCGAATCATGATCTCGGTCATCGCGATCCATTGGTAGTGCGGTCCCATTGTCGATGCAATATTGCGCTTTGACCCGGTCATCATGCGCACCGGCTTTTCCAATTCGCAACTCCGCAAGTGGGCGACGGCGCTCAAGCATCGGAATATTGGGATCGTTCCATAAAAACTCGACATGTCGATAGTCCATAGGTGCGATACGCGGAATGGCAGCAATTTCAATGGGAGTTCGTGTCGGGTTCTCTTTGCGAATGCGCTTAACGTGGATTTTCTCACTATCCACATCTACCACGCTGTAAGACCCTTGATAGAGACCACGCACCATAAAGCACGGGATACTGTTATATTTCCATTGAATGTCGGAATGGCCATGCCCAACGAATATTGCCCGAACGTTGTATGGCGCAATCAATCGAGATAGCTCTTCTTCGTTATCCACTATTTTCGGAGCACGTCCAACCCAATGGTGCATAAAAAGCAAGACCGGAACACCCCGCTTCAGTTTCTTGAGGTCTGTTTCCAGCCACTTCAACTCCGCGGTATCTATATGGCCCCAATGTTCCAAAAGCATGGTGGAGTCGAGGATGACAAAGTGTACTCCTCCTCTATCGAAACTCTGATAGAGCTGCTTAAATGCCTGTGCAAACCCCTCTTTGCCTGTTGGGGACCACCGAACATCGTGGTTTCCCGGTGCGCAATAGAAGGGCACATCCGTTTGTGATACACCCTCTCGGAAGCGGGCATACTCCTCGGTTCTCCCCGCTTCAGTTACGTCCCCCGTATCGACGACAAATGCCGGCGTGGGACTCATGGTCTGGATTTCCGTGGCGAGCTTTTGTAGTGGTTCGATATTTGTATGGGAGGTCAGATGCGTGTCACTAATATGGATGAACCGAAAGGAATCGGGAGTTGGTGCCGGAGTTTGGGACTTGCAAACAGATGTAACCAAGGAACTTGAAAGAACTGCTAGCACCGACAGTAGCAAACTGCCAAAATTTGGAATGTTGACGCAAAACATGTTTGTATTTATTCCGTGAAGTGAATCGCTTATACAACTTGTGATGGGATCAGATTCGCGTTCGCTTGGAATATGACCTTCTCGATATGCCTGCCGATTTCATTGTCAGGTATTCTTTGCGATGGAGGAAAACACGGAATGGCTTTTGATGTATTTGGTATGTGCAACGCGCTTTTTGATATTCAAGCGGAAGTAAATGATCACACTCTGGCGCATCTTGGAGTCGATAAGGGCAGCATGCTGTTGATTGACGAAGAACAGCAGCGCGCAATGGTTGCTGCCGTCTATGAAGATTTGGTAAATACGGAGCCCGGCGGATCAGGTTGTAACACGCTCATTGGTCTTGCCCAACTCGGCGGAACTGCCTGCTACACCAGCCGCGTAGGTACGGATGAGCATGGAAAGATGTATGCCGCAAAGCTCGCCGATCTCGGGGTGAAGCCGAATCTGGGACTTGCGGATGGAGTTACGGGAATCTGTCTTGTCTTAGTCACTCCAGATGCCCAGAGAACACTTTGCACGTTTTTAGGATTATCTCGCGATCTACGCAAAGAGGATGTTGTTGCCGAAGACATCAAGGCGAGTAAATATATCTATGTCACTGGCTATTTGTGGGATACCGAAAATCAAAAAGAGGCTGTTCTCCATGCAATGAAAGTTGCGAATGAGAATGGCGTTAAGGTGTCACTCAGTTTGTCAGATCCTTTCTGCGTCAACAGACATAAAGCGGACTTCCAGCGTATATTAAATGATCATGTGGACGTGGTATTTGGAAACAAAGACGAGGCGATGGCAATTACGGATACGAATACACCGTTGGAAGCAATTGCCTCGCTATCGAAATTTTGCGATGTCGCGGTGGTAACCATGGATGATCAGGGTTCGTTAATTCAGCAGGGAGATACGCTCTACACTATTCCCTCTTATCCGGTTAAAGCAGTCGATACCACAGGTGCCGGCGATATGTATGCGGCTGGACTCCTTTACGGATTGACGCAGAATCTTCCGCTAAATATTACAGGAAGAATTGCTTCATGGTGTGCGGCTCAGGTTGTAGCAAAACTTGGTCCTCGATTGGACACTATCGATCGTGTATCGATCGACAGGATTATTCGCGGAGAGATGTAATGAGACTATCCCTCGCAGGTATGATCGTGATGTTGCTAAATAATCTGTTGGGCGTGAACGCAATGGCACAGTCTGATAAGGGTGTGAATACAGGTTGGACAGTACTGCATTCGTTCAAGAATGCGCCATTTCCAGATGAAAGTAGAGCAAACGGCCATACCTACGATGGTAAGTTTTATTCGACCCCGGAACATTACAGCGACAGTACTGTTGGAATATATATTCCAGCCCATTTTCATCCGGGTAAGAAGATAAATTTTGTTGTGCATTTCCATGGTTGGAACAACCACGTTAGCAATGTTTTTGATCGTTACGAACTGAAACGCCAATTTGATGCGGCGGGATTGAATGCGGTTCTGCTCGTGCCGGAAGGCCCCAAAGATGCTCCTGACTCCTCGGGTGGGCGATTGGAACGGCAGCCTGACGCGTTCAAGCTTCTCGTAGAGGAGGTTTTTGACTTTCTAAAGGCAGGACACAGACTTGGAACCGCAAACAGGATTGGCGGCAT
Source organism: uncultured Chthonomonas sp. (assembly GCA_903886985.1). Taxonomy (GTDB): domain Bacteria; phylum Armatimonadota; class Chthonomonadetes; order Chthonomonadales; family CAJBBX01; genus CAISOI01. The sequence continues at coordinate 2,688 of CAISOI010000794.1, read as the reverse complement.
AACCCTAACTGCACATAGTGGTGGCTACAATGTTGTCAGTGCAATATTAAAGCACGGCGGGTTGCGCCAGAATGTCACCGATGTCGTACTCTTCGACGCAAGCTATGGTGGTCTGGAAGGATATGTCGATTGGATTGCAGAGGGGCATGGGCGTCGGTTGCTTTCGATATTCACAGAACACCTTGCGGTGAGGAATTACCAGCTTATAACCATGCTCCAATCAAAAGGTATTCCATTTCAAACTCTGATGGATGGTGCGTTGACGGAGGAACTGCTCGCTCCCCGGAAAGCCATTTTCATTCATACGACGGAAATAGAACATGATGAAATCATGCAAAAGAGAGATTATTTCACGCTGTTCCTCAAGGGTGTGAAGTCTATAAATTAGAATCAATTGGATTGTTACATTTGTGTCGTTTGCACAATCAAGACCGTCAATAAGCTAGGGAGTCAATTGCCCAATGATATCAGTCTTTACCAATTTTCTGGATCACCGCTACATTTCGAAATTTGCCGTCGTTGCAGTTTGTTTGAGCAGCGCACTTGTCGGTTGCGGGGGCGGCGGAGGGGGTGGAGGAGCTTCTATTCCCTCTTTGGTCAATGGACATACGTTTGTGACTGGCAGATCCACAACCGTGGTGTCTGTCACTGTCAGCGGCGATAGTCGATTCACGATTTTCGCTTCCGACAGCGTCGCATTGCCTGCCGGGGCGGGTGCTCAGGGGACCCTGAATACAAACGGTAGCATGTCTGTGCAAAACGATGCCGGAACGGTGGCATTTGCGGGGCAGTTTTCTACCGATGGGGGAAGCATAACAGGAACGTTTACACCCACTGGAAAGAGCCCCGTTGCATTCGCTGCAAGGGTTGTTACTGCTGGAACGGCATCCACAGCGGGTAACTACGTTGGTACTGGAAGCGGTTCGAGCGCTTTTATAACAATCGATTCTGGCAGTCACGCAAGCGTGTTTGCATCGGTCGGTGGTGTTACTGGTGGCGGTATTTTCGATGTGACCCCCAGCCTCATGCTAACCGCGCAGGATAACTCTGCTGCCGGTCAGATCCAAGCGACTCCTTCGGGTTATTTCCTAATTCTCAACAAGTGGAACGGTGCTGCAACATCTGCTTCTATTCCGTTGACCTTGACCACGAAAGCCAAATGGACTTTCATCGTATTTCTAAATGGTGCAAACAACCTGCAGCAATTCGGGCCACTTAATTTTAATCAAATGGAGAAAGTTGGTTCCACTTCGGATGTCAATATTGTGGTTCAGTGGAAACAGGCAAGCTGTTTTGACTGTGGTTCTCCGGATTGGCAGAGTACGCGTCGATATTACGTGACCAAAGACAACGACATTCATACCGTGAATTCGACTTTAGTTCAAGACATGGGACCCAACATAGATATGGGAGATTACAGGCAGCTGCACAACTTCATAACATGGAGTCAACAGCGATATCCCGCGGATCACTATGCACTTGTGGTTTGGGACCATGGCGCTGGTTGGAGAGATACCAAGGGAGTTAACAAACTTAAACAGACTCCACGATCCGTTTCCATAGATGATAACACTGGGAATGAGATAGAGACATGGCAATTGACGCAAGCTCTGGACGTCACACCAAAAGTGGACCTGGTTGTCTTTGACGCTTCACTGATGCAGATGACAGAGGTCGCATATGAGATTCGTAATTCCGCGAGCTTCGTTGTGGGATCGGAAGAGAGCCCTCCAGGTGAAGGTTATGTATATAACACGTTCCTTTCCGACCTGGTTGCGAACCCTTCAATGACGCCGCAGCAGCTGGGAGCGTTCATAGTCAGCAGAACGTTGGAGTCGTATGGCTCGAGCAACAATTTGACGCAGTCCGAGATAGATCTATCCAAAATGCAGGCTGTTGCGGATGCGCTAAATACTTTTGGGAATTCCTTGAAAGCCCATGTTGGGGATAGTGCCAGTGCTATGACAAATGCGCGTAACAATGCTCAGAGTTATGCCTACCCAGACAATAAAGACCTTTGGGATTATGCCAACATTATCAGGCTCGGCACATCTGCTGCGGATCTGAAAACAGCGGCTACCGGTGTACAGGCGGCGATTGAAGCGGCGGCCATTTTGGAGAAACATGGCACAATCAACGGAAATTCGCACGGTCTGGCAATCTATGTGCCACAAGCATTGAATTATCGAGGAACTTACACGAACCTCGCGCTTTCCCGAGCTACATCTTGGGGATCGTGGCTTCAAGCTCAGCCGTAACAAATACGGACTTCGTATATCGCCCGTCACGAATGATATTCGTGGCGGGCGAACTGTATCAGAACAGTCCTGGCTGTTCGACCCTTTTGGTGTAAGGCAGGTTCAGATGGATGTGCGCTGCGCGAGTTGCTAATCGCCCACGCGAAGTGCGGTTGAGAAATCCAAGCTGTAGAAGATAGGGCTCACACATATCTTCAATGGTATCTCGCTCTTCGCCTAATGCTGCCGCCATCGTCTCGATACCGACTGGGCCGCCATCATACTTTTGAATGATGGTCCGCAGATATCGTCTGTCAAAGTCATCGAGACCAAGTTCGTCGATCTCCAGCATGATCATTTGTTTGTCCGCAATATCCTTGGTGATAATACCGTCACCCTTAACTTCCGCATAATCACGGGCACGTCGTAGTAGGCGATTTGCTATACGGGG
>CAISOI010000793.1 GCA_903886985.1 uncultured Chthonomonas sp. | reverse complement strand
GGGTTGTTGTCCGAAGGGGGTGAGATAGTACCCGCTCCCGGCGCTGCCATACCGCCGCCCGGAGCAAATCGCCGCCCCTGCCCCATCTGCTGAGCGGGTCTTTCGGTAGCAGGTTTGACTCGTATCTGCGTATTTGCGGAACCGCCGCCGCCGCCGCCAGCAAGGTATTTTGCCTGTTGCTCCGGCAGAACATGTGGAGAAAAAATTAGATACATGATGTATGCCCATCCAAGCATTCCAACACTAACGGTTGCCAAAACATACTTTCTGTTCTTATTGACAGTATATTTTCGCCCTTCACAGTTCCAACATAGAACTTCCTTCTTGCCGTCACATGCTTCGCATACTTTGGTCTCGTCGTTCCATACTAACTTCTGTTCACCGCTGCCCTCACAGGTCATACAGACTTGCTTACCGATGCCCTCACACTCATCGCATGGAACCAATCTCCTTAAGCTTACAGCGCGCTTGAATGAGAAGGCTCCCTTAACGTCGGAAGCAATCCGCTGTTTCATTTCAACGGCTGTCTCTTTTAGTGCGCTTGGCTCTTTTCGTTTTCCTTGTCTCATAACCTTCCCTTGTTTCGATGGAATTTTCTCAGACTTTTAGAACGTAAATGGGTTGCCGGGCGGTAATCCCCAAATTGCAGACTTGAATGCGTTGTCAGGCTTATTTTTCACATGCAGATCAAAATATAGGCAGTTGAACTGATTCATGTGTGGTGCCCAATTTGGATAGTATGCCCAGGAACACTTATCATTTGGCATAGGATTTGCCGCAGCAAACGAAGTCTTATACCGATAATCATACAACAAAATGTAGTCCGATGTATTCGGAATCGCAGCTTCCGTCTGTTCCGCAGCAAATCCATTGTAGATATAGGTCAAAGGGTCGCCAAGAGTGTTGGATCCTTGGGTCCATCCCAAATTCGACTTACACACATATACTTGCGCGCTCTTTGCATAAGGAAACAATGCCTGAGCCCAATTGGCAAATGGCGATTTTCTCCAATCTGGCACCCCATATCCCTTGTCCAGCCAGAAAGAAGGCGGGCTGCAGGGATCAATGAAGAGATGATCCTGCGCAGGGTAGATGCCGTCCTGATCCGAGGTATACATCTGGAAAGCAAAACCAAGTTGACGCATGTTGGAGAGACAATCTGTCTGGCGCGCCTTTTCGCGCGCCTGTGCGAAAACAGGGAAGAGCATAGAAGCCAATATACCAATAATGGCAATTACAACCAACAGCTCAATCAGAGTAAACGCTTCTTTTGTTCGATTACGCATTGTCTTCTCCTTCGTAGAATGGCAGAGCCTTGGCTTCCTGTTGCCAGTTCTATTCACAAAACAGCCAACTCGGGAAGTACAGGTTAAACCGTCATTTTGGATTCAGTAAGCTATTGTGGTGGTCCAAAACCACCCGGTCGAACTCCACCGCTAGGTCTCGGAGTCCGGTTTTGCATCGGAATTTGATTATTGGGAATTCCCATGTCCTTGTTTGGACGATTGGGATCATTCAAAGGTGGCAGATCTTCAAAATAAATCTCTTTATGACCGTAGTCAATAGTTACCTTATAACGCAATAACAGGTCACTGCCTATCACCGCAAAATCCTGATCATATCCACCCTTGGTCACTTCGGACACATAGACCGCCTGAACGTCCTTTGTTTTCAACTTGCCCAAAACTACCTCTGGAAGCTTCACAATGGTAGCCTTAGCGGGCTTACCGTTATTGTCTACTATGTCCGCAGTAGTAATAAGTGTACCGTTACATTATTTCGCCACAGCCAATGGCAATAGATTGGTTGCACTGCCAGTATCAACTACTGCATCGTATCTCTCTTTGCCAATCTGAACTTCGACCATAATCCGCCCATCCTTAAATGTAAAGGGCACTTTTGTACACTTTGGAGGTGGCTGACTATTTGCAGGCTTGAGCGTAATCTCCAATTTGCGTGGATCAATTGTGATCGCTGTCGCACTAAGAGCCGAATTCCCAATCCATACGGTTGGCTCGTCCTTAACCGTCTGCGCAGAAATGTTCGAGAATATGTCACAGATGGCAAAACTCACGTCTGCAATCATGAATTTGTCCAGACGAATCAATTGAGGCTTAATCTTGGATCCATGTAAGGTTCTGTCCAACATTACAATGTCCGATAGACCGTCCGCGCGAATATTCTTCTTGCTTGCCAGACTGGTGGTAATCGATGAATTTGGCATTCCGGTGTTAATGACGGCCTGTTCCGGAGTACCATCACCAAACATAACCGGAACAACAATCAACCCCTGCCACACGGCATAAGGAAAAGTGTCCGGAATAGTCGATCCCTGCATGACATGTGCTGTCTGCGCAGTATTTGCTCCGCTCAATGCGGGTGGCACCTGTGCATTTGCTTTCATGGACACTGCTGCCATAGACGCAAACATCAGGCGGGATCCCAAATTTTTTATCGGTAATTTCATGTTTGACTTCTCTTTAGAGTTCGATCCAACAAATTAAGTTCACATGGACCGGTAACGCAACTACGGCTAGTCGTAGTCTTTCAGTTCCCTAATCCAGATGTTTCGGAAGCGAACTCGGTTCCCATGATCCTGAAGAGCTATCGGACCTTTAGGGCCGTGCGGAACATATTTTGGAAATTGGCGATACGCCATGGGCCCCAACACCTTAACGTGATTATGCACTGCTACTCCATTATGCAACACCGTTACGTATGCAGGCGTGTCCACCTCTCCGTTTTTGAACTTTGGAGCAGTCCACAATATGTCGTACGTTTGCCAATCGCCAGGTTTCCGACTAGCGTTTACTAACGGCGGATATTGACCATAGACTGCTGCCGCGTGTCCGTCCGCATATGTGGGGTTCTGGTAGCAATCCAATACCTGAATCTCATACTTACCAAATAGAAATACGCCGCTGTTTCCGCGTCCCTGGCTGCTGCCTGCTGCGGGAACGGGAGATGACCATTCGACATGCAGCTGGCAGTCTCCAAACTCATCCTTAGTATGAACATATCCCGCGCCAGGCTTCACGGTCATCGCCCCGTCTGCAATTGTCCACGGACACGGCTCACCCTTATCGTTAATCCAGTGCGATGAATCCTTTCCGTCAAACAGAACCACGGCATCAGACGGCGCCTTTCCGGCAACATCCTGAGTGCTGGCAGTTCCCGGCTCAATTACTTTCGGCATAGGGCGTGTTCCATCGTGAACGTGCCACTTGTTACCCGGCAGCATTGGTGTATCACTGAATCCCAAGTTCTGCTGTTGTCGCGTAACCGCAATCGCTCCCGCTGCAAGAAGAGTCATTGCCCCAATTATTGTTGATCTACGAGCTATCATATTGCGCCAAGATGAAGATTGCATGAAATTGCCTTTCAAGATTAAAGCTGTCTACACTGTACTATATGTGCAGCGAATTAGAACAAATTTCAGATTCCATTGTACTAAATCGGTGCCAATAGCGGTGAATATTCGAGAGCATTCGCCATCCGTTATACTCCCTCACAAAAGCCCTCTTGCCACAGCAAGGACAGAAACCCGGCTTGCTCCACCATTGATCAAAACTCTGGCGCATTCGTTAGCAGTTTCCATTGTAGTCACAACATCGTCTAACAATAATAACGATTTACCTTCAATGAAGTGACTATCCACTGTTTTGAACGCATCCATCACGTTCTGACTTCTCATCGCACCCGCCAATCCCGCTTGTGCTTTCGTATTTATAATTCTTACAAGTGACTTGCTATAAAGAGCCAATCCAGAAATTCGCGCCACAACCCTGCCAATCTCTTCAGATTGATTGAATCCGCGATCAGATTGCCGGCTCTTGTGCAACGGCACCGGAATGATCCCATCAAATTTCTGATTGCCATAAGGCTGGCTCCATAAGTACTCCGCCAGAAACTCGCCGAGAGGTATTGAGAGTTGCTTTTGGTACGAGTACTTCAATTGCAATATGCAGTCTCGCAAAGTCCCATCAAAGAGACCTCCACATCGAACAGAGTGGAAGTTGTAGGTCCGCGATTCACAATTTTGACAAAGAGACTTGCTCTTTCCAACTTCTATTGCTGTCTGGCACACATTACAGAATGGCTGTTCGACACTTTGGAATCCATCTCTACATGTTGCACAGAGTGTCCGTGGCCCCATTGTGTCGCAAATAAGGCAACTTGGAGGATAGACGAGATCAAGAGCTTCATTGCCCAGTGATTTTAAAAGGTGTGCTAACTGTTCGGTGTATGCCAATGTGCCCAACCACAATGTGTATTATCGTTGCATTTAGAGGTTAATTTCGATTTGCATCGCATGGTTCCCTTCTATCAGTTCCACAAACCAATTTTGTCTCAATGTTCCATGTAACGCCAAGTTTGCAAAAATTCCTCCCAACTGTTAACAGTGCCGTAACGATGCAACTCCTATAACTATAACTGTCGTGTGGAGAATATTCGATTCTCCAACATTTCATAGTACCAAGGAGATATAAAATGCAAAGAACTTCCAGAAGAGTTCTGGACATTGTAGTCCTAGCCGGAGGGATCCTTGTATCCCATAAAGCTCTGGCACAAGCACCCACAATCGCAAGCTTTTCGCCCGGGCATGGAGTTCCAGGAACCATCATCACCATAAGCGGTAACAATATTGGCACAGCTAAGACGATTACGTTCAATGGCGTGTCTGCTACACCTATCAAAGTGACAAATGCTTGGTACATAACGGTGCCGGTTCCAGCCGGCGCAACCACCGGTAAACTCACTGCATCGAACGCCTCAGGAACCTATTCAACCAGTTCAAACTTCACCGTGGACGGCACAAGCAGCTCCGGAAGCGGGTCTGGTACTGGCTCAGGAAGTGGGTCAGGAAGCAGTTCAGGGAGCGGAAGTGGCTCGGGATCCGGAGGCAGTGGAAGTGGAACGGGCCTTATCAATCCGCCGCCAATTGATCCTCCCGCAACTATGCTTTCGGCTCATCCAAGAATGTTTATTCGTCCAACAGATCTCAATCGACTAAGATCGTGGGCAGTTCCGACAAATCCGGTCTGGGTGGCATTGGATACCTTGGGAGAGTCTGCCAAAAAGAGCGTTGATGGCGGCATCTTGAGTAACGACAATGGCGGCGGGGATACAGGCTTTTCATATCCTGCCGAAGAATTCGCTGAACTCTTTTCTCTCCTATCGCTGGTACACCCTGATCTTGTAAAGCGTGCGGATTATGGCCAACGCGCCCACGACCTTCTGATGAAGGTGATTACAGAAGCGGCCAAGGGACAAGCAAAGGGTTTACCTTACAGAGGTCCAGAGTTCGCAACCTGCAATCGAGCAAGCTGGTATGGAGAAGCGTTTCCACTGGTAGTAGACTGGAATTACAACCTGTTTACAGCATCTGAGAAAGCACAGATCCGAACGGTTTTTCTAAGATGGATTCAAGAGAACATTAATGCTAACACTACCGCATCGGAGCACCCAACACCGCTCGGAGTAGTTAATGATCCCCAACTTACCGCCACTGCGCATCAACGTCGTTGGGCAGCAAACAATTACTACAACAACCATGCCCGACAAATCGGAATGATGTCCATGGCACTGGATGCCTCAGACGACATTCCAGCCGTCGCCGGGGATCTTCCCGCCGGTTCACTCAGACGATATCTCGGCAATGCCATCGGCGCGTGGCTCTACACCATTCAGGCTTACGAGCAGAATGATGGAGCCGGCGGAATCTCTCCCGAAGGTCTAGGCTATGGCGAAATAAGCATGCGCGGTGTCTCCATGTTGCTCCTTGCAATGAACACAGCGGGCACCGACAACACATCTACGTATGGGCAACAGGCGGCGCTAGTCAATTCGCCTTACTGGGATCACGAAGTGATCAATGGCTACCTACATATGCAATCCCCGGCACAAACCATTCAGGAAAATTGGATGGGTGCTACCAATTTGCCTTACCTGTTTGGGGATAACGCCTATTACAAAAATGTGGACATGGTACGCGTATTTGGACCTCTCGCGATCCAAGCATTGAACAGCGGAAATATGACTCGATACACCAAACTGCACTGGATGATCGATAATCTACCTGCGGGCGGCACCTCCAGCCTGAACTATAGAATTACAACTGCGTTGGCGGGGTCCTCGATCTCGATGCCGGTCATGTACTTCTTGGCATGTGATCCAACTTTCAATTCACCTGTAGATCCAAGAGCAAGCATGACGACGGAACACTTTGCCCCGGGTACTGGAGTATTGCTCTCCCGTACAGGGTGGGATCCAATGGCTTCCTGGATGACCTTTAAGCTATCCTGGAACCATATCGATCATCAACATGGTGATGGCAACTCAATTGGTTTTTATCGAAAAGGGGAGTGGCTCACCAAGAATCACTCTGGATACGGACCAACTATCGGTTGCACAGAGTTCCAAAATGGCCTATCAATCTACAATCCTGCAACCGCATATCAGCAGTTCTTTGCGGCTAACTCTGCCCGTGGCTCTCAATGGGAGTATGACCCGATTGGCGATCCACAAACGCCGGTTTTCAGTGTCGGTATTGACCATACCTACGTCCATGGCGATGCCACGAACCTTTACAACAGCTCAATTGCGGGTGCCTCAAACGTACTACAT
>CAISOI010000792.1 GCA_903886985.1 uncultured Chthonomonas sp. | reverse complement strand
GTGAAACCATGGATCTTCTTGCCTTTGGCTGTTTTCAGCACGCGTGCAACGACCCTGGCGCCTGCAACGGTGGGATCACCAATGGACAGAGCGTCACCATTCGAGATCAACAGTACATCGGTCAATTCGACCTTGTCACCATCTTCTACTTCTAATTTCTCGACCGAAAAAACGGTCTTCTCGGCTACTTTATACTGTTTGCCGCCAGATCGTACGATTGCGTACACGTTACTGCCTCCGGGCAAGCGCCTGTAGGTTGCCTAATGCAAGACCCTTGCGCCTGTATTCTCTCACAAACGGACGCTCCCGATCTCCAAAGAACGGGAGCGTCCTGAATTTAAATCAAAACCAATTCACAGGACTGAACAGCGTCAGATTATATCATATCACGTCTGCCCTGTCAACAGGTCGATTCGTGCCCGGTACAACAACGGCGGATGCAAAGGACCTACGAATGTCCGTAATCCTTGCTTTGACCTTTTGTCCGGTCCATTTTTTGCCGTCATTCAACGCAAGAATGTAGCCATCTGCCCAACCGATAACTCCGCCTTCGGTGGAGAGAATTGAGCGTAAGACGCGACATTCCACAACCTGCTGGCGTTTGTAGGAGACATGCTTCTTATCGAACTCAGCTATATCGCCAGCAGTGATTTCGAACTTCTCAGGATGCATTTGAGCTTCTGCCCGAACATAGATCGCACGATGAATTTCTCGTTCGATGCGGTCAATATTGTCGCCGTTTTCCCCAACAAGGAACTCTGCAACATCAGGATGACAGGTGATAAGGAGTGCTTCTTTGGGCTTCTTCTCCATTTTCGCGGTTTTGCGCAGATCCCGCTCTGCGATCAGGCTGACAGTTTCTGCAGATGAGACTTTGCCACTGCCACCACAATAGTCGCAAGGTTCCGTCATGAATGCGGAGACGGTCTCACCAGTGCGCTTTCTAGTCATCTCTATCAACCCAAGTGCGCTGATATTGCTGATTTTGGTGCGCGAGCGGTCTCTTTTCAGCGCATTTTCCAGCGTCCGGATAACTTGTTGCTTGTCGCGGACGTTGTTCATATCGATAAAGTCGATAACAATAATGCCGCCGATATCTCGCAATCTCAGTTGGCGCGCGGTTTCGAGTGCCGCATCGGTGTTTGTCTTAACGATGGTTTCGTTAAGGCTGCTCGAGCCAGTGAATTTACCGGTATTAACGTCAATAACAGTGAGCGCTTCGGTTTCATCGATGATGAGATATCCGCCAGATCGCAGCCACACTTTTCGCTTTAGTGATTTTTCGATCTCAGCTTCAATACCGTAGTGATCAAAAATCGGCACTTCACCCGTATAGAGTTGAATTCGACCACGAAGTTTTGTTGAGACCAGATCGAGCAGATCATTTGCCTTTTCAAACTCTCGAGGATCATCGACAATTAGTTTCTGAACGTCGGAGCCGAAAACGTCGCGGATCGTTTTGTATACCAACGTAAGGTCCTGATGAACCAGCATTGGTGCTCGACAAGCTTTTGACTTTTCTAAGATCTCTCGCCAAAGTTTGAGCAAGAATTCTTTGTCCGCCATCAATTCCGCTTCGGTTTTGTCTTCCGCTTCGGTTCTGATGATAATTCCAAAACCCGGTTCGCGGAGTTTCTCACCGATTTTTTTCAGTCGGTCCCGCTCTTTGCCAACGTCGATTTTGCGGGAAACACCAACGTTGTCTGCTTCCGGCATCAAGACGAGGTAGCGTCCAGGGAGTGATACTCGCGTAGAGACGCGAGCGCCTTTTGTGCCTCTCGGTCCCTTGATCACTTGGACGAGAATCTCTTGACCGACGTGGAGTACATCTTTAATCTTCTGTTGGCGTAAGGTAGAACGCCGAACGGCACGCTTACGGTCAACCTGTTTGCGACCAGCTGCGGCAGGTTCACCTGACTCCGAACTGGCATCCACAAAGAGCTCTTCGCCCATTTCGCCATCAGCATCACTGCCTTCGAACGCCTCATCTTCAGTGTCCGAGTTAAGATCTGATTGGTCTTCAGACATATTCGTCGATTCGGCAAAGGGGTCGTCGTCTGAATAGGTGTCTATTTCCAATTCGGTAGCGGTTTCTAATTCCAAATCTGGCGCGATTGAAGCGACAGGAG
>CAISOI010000791.1 GCA_903886985.1 uncultured Chthonomonas sp. | reverse complement strand
TGCACTATCATAACCTTCCCGAAATGGGAGCACTCGCTGATCACGTTCGCCGCAGACTAAATCCAGATAATGTAGTCACGTACGTTGTTGGTAGAAACGTGAATTACACCAATGTATGTTGGGTGCGTTGCAAATTCTGTGCATTCTATCGTATTCCGGGCCATTCCGAAGGCTACACCCTTTCACGAGAGGCTATCTTCGAGAAAATTCAACAGATGGTGGACCTCGGCGGCATCGAAATCTTAATGCAGGGCGGCCTGAATCCAAAGCTAAAAATTGAATGGTACGAAGACCTTCTCAGCGCCATAAAAGAGAAATTCGGTAGCTACGGAGTCATCAATCACGCCTTCTCACCAGCAGAATTAATCTATATTCAGCGAATCAGCAAACTTACGATGGAGGAGACCCTCACCCGCTTGAAAAAGGCTGGGCTCGACTCTATTCCCGGCGGCGGAGCAGAAATCCTTACAGATCGCGTTAGAGAGTTCATCGCTCCATACAAAGATACAGCTGAAGAGTGGCTAGATTGTATGCGAGTTGCACACAAAGTAGGTCTCCGAAGTACCGTAACGATGATGTATGGCTCGGTCGACACCATGGAAGATCGTCTCGAACATCTGATGAAAACCCGTGATCTTCAGGATGAAACCGGCGGCTTCACCGCATTTATTCCCTGGTCGTTCCAGCCGGACGGGACCGAACTTGAAGGTGAGCGCGCCTCCGCATTTGACTATTTGCGAATGGTTGCTGTCTCACGCTTAGTTCTTGATAATATTCCGCATTTGCAAGCTAGCTGGGTCACACAAGGCCCCAAGGTTGCGCAGGTGGGATTGGGATATGGCCTCGACGATTTCGGCAGTACGATGATGGAAGAAAACGTCGTCTCCTCCGCCGGTTGTGCGTTCACCATGCCAATTGAAGAGATCGAACGTCTAATTTCTGAGGCTGGATACACTCCCATGCGCCGAACCACACAGTATGATCGTCTACCACTTGGCGTACCCACGGGAAGTCCACTGCTCGCGTAATACTTCTTTACATGTGATTATCATTTCTATAGCTGAGTGACGTTTTTACTCGTGGAACTCTACTTATGTCGTCAAGATTAGATGATGTTACAAAGCTTGAGACCATCGAGGATAGATTGACTCATTGCGAGAACCTCATTGAGTCAGGGAAACACCAGGACGCGCTCAAAACATTAAAACAGTGCGTTCGACTTGACCCTCTAAATCCATCCGCGCATCGAATGTTGGGATGCGTTATTTCCACAGTAGGTGATCCCAAAACAGCTCTTCGACATTTGCGACGTGCCACCAAATTGGAACCAGAGGAAGCATTTAATTGGTATAGCCTCGCAACCTCTCTGGACGATACAGGTAATTATGCTGGAGCAATTCGTGCCTTTAAGAAATCAGTTGAGATTGAACCTGAATACGCAGGCTATTGGAATGATTTTGGGGTTGCGCTTCATAACAATGGAGAATTAGTCGAATCGGAACGTTGTTTTCGAAATGCGCTCCAACTCTGTCCAGACGATGCAATGACTCTATCCAATTTAGGGAG
>CAISOI010000790.1 GCA_903886985.1 uncultured Chthonomonas sp. | reverse complement strand
GTGCGAAAGGGGTCGGCATCATTAGCGCGTCCCCCATGGCAATGGGGCTTCTGACCGGTCAAGAGTTGCCACCTTGGCACCCGGCTCCCGAAGAGTTAAGGGAGAAATGCCTTGAGGCATCAGGGTACTGTTCGCAACATGGCGTGCAGTTGAAGCAACTTGCGCTCCAATTCGCCACCACAACTAGACAGGACGCGATTCACAGTACATTAGTCGGAATGCCGACTACCACGCTCGTGAGCGAAAATGTAGGATGGTGCGGAACAAACTTTGATCCGCAGATCCTTGCGAATGTGCTATTCATTTTAGAACCTGTAAGAAATAATCCCTGGCCAAGTGGCCTTCCAGAGAATAATTAATATGAAAACAGTAACACTCGTCGAACCCGGGCAATTCGTCATGTCCCACACTGATGAGCCGGAGGACATCCCAACTGGACACGCACTTATTGCCATCAGGAGAATTGGTGTCTGTGGCACCGATCAACACGCCTTCCGCGGGCGGCAACCATTCTTCACATATCCGCGAATCCTCGGCCATGAATTGGGAGTGGAAGTTATTGAGATTGCGCCGGATGTCACGAATGTTGCCGTTGGGGATAAATGTTCAGTAGAACCCTATTTGAACTGCGGTACGTGCATAGCCTGCCGACAGGGTAAGACCAACTGTTGCACCACATTGAAAGTTCTTGGGGTCCATACTGACGGGGGAATGCGAGAGCGCATCGTGGTCCCCGCACATAAGCTCCACACCTCCTCTAAATTGAGTTTGGATCAACTTGCGCTTATAGAGACTCTGGGCATAGGCGCACATGCAGTAGATCGCGCATCCGTGATTCCCGGAGAGCACGTTCTGGTTTTCGGGGCGGGTCCTATCGGGTTGACAGTGATCCAATTTGCCAAAGCTGCGGGAGCCAAAGTCACGGTGGTGGATATCAATCAGCAGCGTCTGGATTTCGCAGCAAAGTACCTCGGGGCGGACCACCAACTTGTTTTCAGCGATACAACACTTGATTCGGTGATGGAGATTACGTCTGGCGACCTGCCGACTGCGGTGTTTGATGCAACCGGTAATCCAACATCGATGATGAATGCGTTCAATTTCCTTGCACCCGGCGGCAGATTGACTTTCGTGGGGTTATTTCAGGGGGACGTGACCTTCAATGATCCATTTTTCCACCGTAGAGAGATGACCTTGCTGGCTAGTCGCAATGCAAGATCATCTGATTTCACGCGCATAATCGAGCTGGTGGAGTCTGGCAAAATCGATACTACTCCGTGGATCTCTCACCGATGCCATTTTGATGACGTTGTGGAAACGTTTCCAAGTTGGCTGAAGCCTGAGAGCGGCACTTTGAAGGCGATCATAGAGTTGTGAAAAATGAACGGGCACGCAATCTCCTGCCAGAGAACGCGTGCCCATGATGTCCTACATGGTTTTACGAATGTATTACCAATATAGTTACGGTTGCGCCTTTCAGCGCCCCACAGTCGTAGTATGAATGTGCGCCGTGACACCATCGTAGTCAAATTCGCACTTTCTGCGTGACGAATGTCAATTATTCTGTTAATGCCCACTTTTCGGGCCAAATTCAGGAGAATTATCCGGCTGTTTTCGGAGATTATCTGGTAATTTGACTACTATTTTTAGCCAAAGTTGAGCGTGAAAATGACCCGAATTAGACATGCGTCTGTGCGATAAGGGTTGACGAATAGACGTTCCGATGCTATAATTTGGTGCCTGCCGAGGCTGTAAAGAACGCCAATGGATGTCAGAGGCGTATTTCTATTACCACAACGAAGCCGATTGCCATTCGCATGAGGTGGAGTTGGCGGCCCGTAAGGGTCCGCGCCTGTGTCTTTAGATGCAGGGGCAGAAAGGAGGGACTATCTTGTCCAACCTAAGATCAATCAACGTGAGCCGATATGTTGTCGGTGCCCTGGTGCTAGTCTCAGCGACTGTCGCCGGAGTAACTTCGACGTCTGTACTCGCCGATGATCAAAGTGCTCCACGAACCAGTTTACAAGAAGTTTCAAGTGCAAACTTGAATTCGGATAGTGAAACGATCGTAGAGCAACGAGAACCCATCCCATTCCCCACCATCAGACGTAGCAGTTCTGAATTGCGATACGGTTCCAGCAAGACCGTGCGCGCAGGGATTAACGGTGAAAAGCAAGTGAAATATCGGGTCTTTTCGATCAATGGCAAAGAGGTCAGCCGAGAGGCAGTCTCTTCAAAAATTGTGAAGAAGCCCGTTGAAGAAGTAGTCGCAGTTGGGCAGAAGTTTAAACAGTTTGCCTCACGTGGCGGTTACTTTTCTGGAAAGAAAGTCATCACGATGGTTGCCACTGGCTACAGCGCCAGTCCCCGTGAGAACGGAGGCAGCACCTCCGGTCGAACGGCGACAGGTCTGAAAATTGGTCATGGTGTAGTCGCGGTTGACCCACATTATATACCACTCGGCACTAGGCTATATATAGAAGGTTACGGTAACGCGGTTGCCGCCGATACAGGCGGTTCTATCAAAGGAAATCGCATCGATCTGGGGCATGACAGCTACAGAAAGGCTCAAGCAGTCGGACGAAGGTCAGTTACAGTTCATATTCTGGACTAAATTGTCGGTTTGATTGTCTTGTGAAAGTGATTTCGATTGATCGACCCTGCGTCTATCTCGAATGCGAATGCATTGCTCACCGCTCAAGGGCTTAGGCCACGAAAGCGATGGGGACAGAACTTTCTCTGTGATAGGAATGTTCTTGAACGGATTGTGAGAGCAGCCGCTCTTCAACCTGAAGACAACGTTCTAGAAATTGGTGCGGGACTGGGTTCATTAACCCGGTCCCTTGCCGATTCTGCAAGTCGTGTTCCTGGTTGCCTTCGCCGTGCTGACGCTGATGATGATGTACAAGCTGACCCATGTGCGCATGACGATGATCGACCTGCCCATGAATC
>CAISOI010000789.1 GCA_903886985.1 uncultured Chthonomonas sp. | reverse complement strand
TCATACTCTCCGGTCAGTCAATGTTCACAGTCTGCCTATGCGTGGTCCCAACGAGTTTCACTTAAATTGTTTGATAGTCCTTGCGATCATGCCTGTCGCATGTCCAACTGATTTGACATTGGATTCGTCAAAATCCAACCAAATGATGATGGATTTCTGCGAGTCTGTCCATTGCATCTCCACTGCTAACCGCGACCTAGTAACGGAAATTGCTTCCGTCGTGTAGGATGGGTCAATAGCGAATTTTGAGATTTCTGACATAATTTGGTTACTGTTTAAGAATGGTGGATGAATAAAATGTTGACTTTACACCAGTTGCGTAGTTACAAATGGTCCTTTGTAATGGTCGTTGTTTTGCTTCTCCTCAATGGATGCGGCTCTTCAACTAACACCAATACGAGCACAAAAACTGCCATTACGGTCCACATAGTGTGGCCCGACAGGACAAGGGTCATTCCTGCATTAGCCAACAGCATCGTTTGTTCTATTCAATTAAACGGCAAGACAGTTCAAACGATTATCGCCGTCAGGCCATCTGGATCTAACAAGTCTGACATTAAATTTGTAGGCTTAACTCCCGGAAATTATAATGTGGTAGCGTATGCGTCTCCAAATATGGACGGAACCGGTATCACCATGGCTGAAGGATCAACCTCTGTTATCGTTACGGCCGGTAATATTTCCACATTCTCCATTTCAATGCTTAGCACAATAACCTCCGTTGGAATCACTGGTGACATTCCTTTTGCAATGAACATTGGAGATTCAGTCACTCTGACTGCCTCGGCAACGAATGGGGATAGCAATCTTGTGTTGGTGGATCCATCAGAATATTCTTGGACTGGCACTACTGGAGTCGTAAGCGTACCGGCTAACGGGTCATCCATTTCCGCCAAAATCGTTGGTTCTGGAAACGGAACTATTACCGTCAAAGAGCAGAGTTCGGGTAGAACCGCTTCCATGCAGGTCTACGGTTTTGCAGCCAGTACCAAAACAAACTGGTCAGTCAAGGTCGGGAATTTCAACTTTGTGGCGCCGACATTAGCGCCCGATGGATCTATCATTGTTAATCTAGTGAATTTTAGTAGCAACTCTCTGGATAATTCCGTAGCTTGTGTTGAAGCCTCTAGTGGGAAAATTCGGTGGACAGTTCCCGTTACCAGGCCAGTATTCGCTCACGCAATTTTTGATGAGTCGGGGAATGTATTGGTAGGAGGATCGGCAAATGCTGGTTTGCCTTACGCAAATCCAACCGTGTATTCCATAAATCTGGCGACTGGTGGCGTCAATTATACTGCTACTCCCTGGATTGCTGCTATTGATCGACCAGTCGGCATGATATATGCTACTCACCGGATCTATGTTGCACTGGATGGCAGTACACAGAATATATTTGCCCTCAACTCTTCTGATGGATCAGTTATATGGTCTGACTCAATTCCGGGAACTTCGGCCGTAGTCCCTGCCTATGACAGCTCTACTGATACCCTGTTTGCGGCTTCTTCGGCCGCCGAAATCAGGTCTTATAAAGCCAGCACGGGATCGTTAAACTGGAGGCAGAACGACAGTAATATTGCGGCTTGCTTTGTTGATGACGCTTTCCGGCCAATTTATATTACTAATGAGTTCAACACTGTTTATACTGTGGACAAGGCAACCGGTGCCAAGCGAACGGATTTAGGACAATTTCGTGATCGATGTAACACTGCAAGAATGGGACCCAATTCGACAATATATGTTGGGACCATTTACGGAACGTACGTCATGGATCCAGTTCACAACAACTCTTATCTGATCGTTGGAAGCAATGTTCTCAATTTTGAAGTTACACCCGGGCCGAACTTGTATACCATTGATGAAAATGGGTTCTCAGCTTTTCTTGCGGGCAGCAAGACTCCAACTTGGCAATTCCCGCCTGCGCGGCAAGGTATAGCAGTAGATTCTTCAGGAAACACATATCTGGCTGCTTCAAACTACTTGTTTTCCATACACAATTAAGCATATCTAACAACAACTTAATATTTCTTTAGCAAATCGTCGTTACGAACATCCTTTAAAAACATGAAGGACCGCAAGGCCAGAATACGAATATCCGTTGGCAATTGGTCGAAGCACTCTCGGTATTTTGATGACGCGAAGTATTTCACATTTCCACTGATTGACCATCTTGGTATTCTTGATTGTCTTCGGAGGCAAGGCTGTCGAGTTTGCCCAGGTTCGCGTCTTGTTCAATCTGTCTGTCACATTTCTCCCCGTCATAGTCGGCAAACTAGTCTCTGAATTGCGCGAGTTCGATGAGGGATAGATTGGAAACTAAGCTCTCTGCTGTTTGAACGTTCGACATTTTAAGCGATCCTTCGAATTAACCCGATTTGAAACATGAAGTAGTACTACCCTATGTCTTAGTATTGTACCAATTTCTAACGGCGGGCAAGGTTAGCGGATTCACAAACCTGAGCCGTCGCAACCTGAAGGGTTTTGCCGGAGAATCATGTCCGTTCTCACTTCTTTCGATGCTCGATTTGGATTTTGGTTTGTTTGAGTAATTTGATGACCTTGGTGTATTTGTCTGGTTCGTACTTCGGCCAGCGTGGCCGTTCGTATTCGATCCAATCCAGAGCCCCATCAATCATTTTAATGTCTCTCAGTTCGGGCAACGTCAAAAGGTATTTGATGGTTTCGGTGGACCCGTTTAGCGCGGCGCGGTCCAATATAGTCTCGTTTGTTCGATCTTTGAACTTCCAATTTGCCCCGTGGAGCGCAAATAGTTTTAGTGCTTCTATATTATTGTCCTCAACTGCAATTGTAATTGGCGTGATTGGCCAGCTCATATCTTGTTCATTTGGATCCGCATTATGGTCCAAGAACAGCTTGACGACAGCGTTATTTTTGCCGGTAACGGCAGCGATCAGGCTGGAGAACTCGCCTTTACACGGTTTATTACCATGGTTTTGCAGAGCAATCTTTGCACCCTGCAGATCTCCTTGAAATGCCTTCCCTGCCAACTCGCTGCATTGATCGTGTTCGATTACGATTGGCACAATTATCTTTCTTAACTGGATGATTCCGACAACGAACAACAATGATGTACCCAAACAGCCAATGGCACAAGATTTTCTCAGTTTAAACATGTGATTTGCCTTGTTCGCGAATTTCACTCTGCGAGATTATTCTACATGAGTTCCGATCCAGATGCAGTGAATGTCTAACTGGCACTCAAAGTGCCTGACCGCGGGGTCTAACTTGAACAATGGAAGGCTTGCTACCAATGCTGATGGGGATCGAAGTTCACTAGGGAATACAACTAATCACGTAAACGATGATTCTGACGAACAGTGAATGAAAAGGGGGAAACCAAACAAGTATAAAATAGAGGAAAGGTGCTCTATGCGGTAACGCCCAAGAATTTGAGGTGGACCTAACAGATAGAGTGGTGCCTCCGACAGGAATTGAACCTGTGGCCAACCGCTTAGAAGGCGGTTGCTCTATCCTCTGAGCTACGAAGGCAGAATGGAGCGGGAGACGAGAATCGAACTCGCGTAGCCTGCTTGGAAGGCAGGTGCTCTACCATTGAGCTACTCCCGCTTGGACTAGCTATTATAGCGGAGGTAAGGGGTCCTTGTCAAGGTTGCCGTCTGTTAAATCCCCGTGTTAATCAATTGACTTCTCGGACTTATTTTCAGTATGTTTAGTGACTGG
>CAISOI010000788.1 GCA_903886985.1 uncultured Chthonomonas sp. | reverse complement strand
TTTCCATTGCACAAATGTCCAGTGCAGCGACAATAACAGGTACGTCGATTTCGTCTGTTTCTTCCGATGTTCAATTCGGTGGCGGCGGAAAAGATGGACAAGAGACTCACGGCAAAGGCTAACTGCTAACCGCCCTCCAAATTGTTAAATATGGTCGCAATTGGATTGCCAACTGCCGACTCAAATATTAGAATGACCATCTCTTTAAGAGGTGGTCATTTTGTTTGGTCTCGTAGTGTTTCCAATATCAAATTTGCCCATAACTCATATCCGTCAGCATTCAAGTGAATCCCGTCCGTCGTCAACGAACTCTTGAGTTCCCCTTCTGATTCTGCTTTGGAATAGAGATCAACTAGGCTCCACTCGAGGGATTTAGTAAGATTGTAAATCTCGTTATTCCATTCGACGACTTTCTCATTCACCACGTGTCCCTTCCGTTTCATTATCTTGAACGCGGTTTCGTTAACGGGCGGGATGGTATTCAGCATCAATTGTGCATATGGGAGACTCTCTCTCAGTCGAAATAAAATTACTCGTAATGGCCCCAGAAACTCCTCGTCCGAATATCCCCAACAAACATCGTTGGTACCAATTGAAACTAACACGGCCCTAGGATGCGCTGATACCACCAAATCCACCCGATTTAACACCCCGGCAGCACAATCACCGCTAATCCCCATATTGAAGATCGTTGCAGGGCTTAGTAACCGTGCCCAGTCTCCCTTTTCAATCATGCTGTCACCCAGGAGCAGCAAATCCGGTCGTTGATGAGAGTCCAATTGTTTTGCAAACTCGGAGATACGAGCCAGATAGTACTCAGACGTAAAATGAGGAGGTGGCGGTTGCCAACTCCTCATTTTGCGAACTAATAAGCGCTTAGGTGAACAGAGGTGCAGTTTGTTTCGAATATGCAAGAACGCCATCAACAAATTGTTAACGTTCAATGCTGCAGTTTCTTTTTCGGAGCAAATTTTATATACATATCATTCGCTTGTTGTTCAGTCATCGAAACATAGCCATGTTCTCCTATCGGATAACAGAGTCCAACATAGGCTTGCCATGCTATTATTTTATCTTCCGATTTGAGGAGATCGTTTAATACCTTACTAACTTCTATCCCCGCTTTTTTTCCAAATGTAACGAGTGCATTTGCAATGTTCCGCCATCCCCAATCACGATCCTTCTGTTTAGAATTGGAGCCATATTTTAGAAAATCAATCTTTAATCTTGCAACAATTTTCTCACGCTCATTTTTCGAGAGCTTGTCACAATATTTGCCGCTCAGAACAACTGCTTGATTATAAACGATGGGATCGGGATCACTTAGTCCAGTCGACAGTGCCTCTGCAATGTTCGACTGACTTGATACAACTGAAGTAAGCGCATAGAACCGGACTATTGGATCAGTGTCCAATCTCAAATGATTTTGAAGTAAGGAAACAGAAGAACTAGACTTTGCCTTGATAGCTCTAGCCACAATTTGTCTGACAACCACACTCGAGCTCTTAAGCATTTCAAGCATTTTGGGAGATTCCAGCAGTTTGGAACCAAATATCGCCTCGATTACCGCTTCCTTAAACATCCAATCGGGTCTTCGATCGACTTCATGCAACAACAACAGAAGTGACTTTTCGTCGATCCTATCTTTTAATGCAAGTGCCGCCTCTGTGCGAACTGAGCTCTCAGGGTCAGAGAGTGCCGTCTCCAGTAACCGATTATTTGGCAACTTTACATGTGCTAATGCACGAATGGCTTCTCGGCGTACGAGAAGGTTTGAATCTACCGTCAACTGAGAAACACGCTCAATGTCCCTAGATGAAAGATCTGATTTAATACAACTCAATGCCTGAGCACGAATGTGCCAATTTCCGCTGTAAATGCCGGCTTCGGTGACTTCATCCATTGTATACCGCTCCATAGGCTCGGATGGCACTGGGGCAGACCAACCAGTAAGTGCAATACCGCGTCTACAGAGTGCGATATATTTATAGAAGAAGGGTCGTTCCGTTAAGAT
>CAISOI010000787.1 GCA_903886985.1 uncultured Chthonomonas sp. | reverse complement strand
CTATCCGAAACCCCAGAAGAGATCTCCATGAAGTTGCCAATGAAGTTCATTAGCGGTTGTGCCATTATTTTCTGTCTTGGGATGAGTACCTTTGGATTTCATCATCCTATACCAAAAAAGTCGGCAAAGAAATCGGGTCCGATGAATGTCATTCTGGTTGTGATCGACGACATGGGAGCAACAGACGGAGGTGTATTTGGAAGTGACACCTATAAAACTCCAAACATTGATAGATTAACAACTCAGGGAGTTCGATTTAAAAAGGCATATTCGGCGTGCACAGTTTGTTCGCCAACTCGAGCTGCCTTATTGACCGGAAAATATCCTGCGAGGCTACACATTACAGATTGGATTCCGGGAGACTCGCCAAAAAACAGACAACTGCGCAGCCCTGACTGGACGGAATACCTACCACTCTCTGAGCCCACTCTGGCAGACTATTTCAAAGAGAGAGGCTATTCAACCGCTTCCATCGGCAAGTGGCATCTTGGTAAATCGGACTATTATCCCGAACACCACGGCTTTGATATCAACCTTGGGGGTACTGACAAGGGCCAGCCACCGTCGTATTTTTCTCCCTATAGAATTCCAACTCTCATGGATGGCCCTGTCGGAGAGTATCTAACAGACAGAGAATCCTCTGAGGCTGTTAAGTTCATCGAATTCAACAAGTCAAAATCATTTTTTCTATACCTTCCCCACCATGCAGTCCATACTCCGCTCATGGGGAAATCAGATAGTGTTCAGTCCTATAAATCAGGCATTACTCCAAATTCAAGTCATCGCAACGCAACTTATGCTGCCATGATTGGCAGTGTCGATGACAGTGTGGGCAGGTTAATGCGAACATTAGATAGCCTAGGTATTGCCGACAATACTGTTTTTGTTTTCACATCCGATAACGGAGGACTACAAGGCAGTACGGTGAACATTGGAATGCGCGCGGGAAAGGGAACCGCTTACGAAGGCGGCGTACGAATACCATTGATCATTAAATGGCCTGGTGTATCGACTGCAGGTAGGGTTGTGGAAACTCCTGTGATCAGTATGGATATCCCGGCAACGCTTCGAATGGCGGCAAAGTCTAAGGGCAGAATTCAGGTCGGCACCGACGGTCGCGATCTTACATCTCTTTTGCAAACGGACAACTCGTGGAAAGAGCGAAATCTCTACTGGCATTATCCACACTACCATTCGATGGGGGCTACTCCATATAGTGCAGTTCGTTCGGGGGATTATAGGCTCATTTATTTCTACGAAACAGACAAAGTGGAACTTTATGACTTGAAGTCAGACCCTCAAGAGCAACATGATCTAAGTGGTTCCGAGCCTGCCGTAGCCCGCCGTTTGAAGCAACAGTTAGATCGATGGCGAATGGACGTCGGTGCTCAACCCCCAAATAAGAATACAGCTTATCGACCCGGTTTAACTTCGCCGGAAATTGCGAATAGGACAGATTTAGATTGAAGATATTTCCACTTGCAGCAATTGTAACACTGGGCATGCTTCCGTCTGTCAGCACCCTTGCTGACACAAAGAAGCCAAACATCATTATCTTCCTTGCAGATGACATGGGATATTCAGACCTTGGCTGTTTCGGCAGCGAGATTCAAACACCTAATCTGGACAGTCTGGCACGGCACGGCATCAAATACACTCAGTTTTATAATACGGCGCGCTGTTGGCCATCACGAGCGGCTATCCTAACCGGATACTATGCCCAGCAAGTTCGACGCGATACGGTTCCGGGAGTCGTTCCCAACGGAATGTCTGGAGTGAGACCCGAATGGGCGAAACTACTGCCTGCCTACCTGCGACAGGTCGGTTACACCTCGTATCACAGTGGTAAATGGCACATAGACGGTAAGCCGCTAAACAACGGCTTTGATCACTCTTATTGGTTGGCAGATACAGACAGACATTTTGCTCCCAATGAACACTATCTGGATGACAAGCGACTACCTGCCGTTCAGCCTGGAACCGGATACTATTCAACGACTGCGATTACAAGCCACGCTATTCAGTGTATTGAGAACCATGTTGCAACCAAACCTGACGTCCCATTCTTTTCCTACGTAGCATATATCTGTCCGCACTTTCCGGTGATGGCTCCTTCTGAAGATATTGCAAAGTATAAGCATCGGTTTGATGCGGGTTGGGACAAAATGCGTGTCGAACGGCAGACTCGCATAAAACAACTTGGCATTATCGATTGTGAACTGAGTAGCAGGACTCCAGGTGTTCCAGCCTGGGATACCTTAGACAAATCTGACCAAGCACAATGGAGCGATAGGATGGCAGTTCATGCCGCTATGGTTGACCGAATGGATCAGGAAATTGGTCGCGTAATGGAAACGTTGAAGACTAAGAAGCTGTTGGAAAACACAGTTGTCTTGTT
>CAISOI010000786.1 GCA_903886985.1 uncultured Chthonomonas sp. | reverse complement strand
TTTAAGAGGTAACTTAAATTACACAACTTATGTTGTGTTCCATCAGGTAAAAAAACAACGATACCTTGGGATATATTGGTCTTTTCAGTATCACGAACAGCCTGGTACAAATCATCAAGAGTTTCAAATTTGCCGACTACCAGGCCGCAAATATCACATTCATCCCATATAGCATCGCTGCGGTTGCAATGATCGTCTCTGGATACTATTCTGACAAAACAGGAAACCGAAAGGCGTTTGTTGGTGGGGCGTCCCTTGTTGCTGCACTTGGCCTCTGTGGTGGCGCCTTTGGCATCATGAACAATAACCAGCCGTTGGCGTTACTGTCGTTTACGGTTGCCGCAATGGGACTCTGGAGTACACTTGGACCGTTCTGGTCTCTGCCCACCAGTTTCCTTTCCGGAACCGCAGCTGCAGGTGGTATTGCGTTCATCAATTCTGTTGGAAACCTTGGTGGATTTGTTGGACCGAATGTCATGGGGCTCGGACAGAAATTAACCCATAAGGATGTCGCAGGTATCTTTGTTCTGGCTTCAGCAATGCTGGTAGCAGCTTTGCTGGCATTCACAGTCCACCACGACCGAACGCTTGAAAACGCTGTACCGGATGTCGATGCGAACTAGCTTAGAGCCGCCCGTACTTACCACGAGTCGCCTCACTATTCGTATGTGCAAGCCGTCCGAAGCAGAACGGGTTATGAGTTTCTTTACAGAAAATGCAGATCACCTTCAACCCTGGTGGCCGACATTTCATGCAGAGCAATTTACAGCGGGGTTTTGGCGCTCAACTTTACATCATTATGATCAAGATTTCAGGAATGGCAGGGCGGTGAAGATGTTCCTGTTCGACTATTCCGAAAACGTTGTAGGAATCGTCAATCTGAATCAATTGGTCCGAGGCGTTTCACACTCCGCTATTTTAGGCTACGGTATCGCTAGAGATTGTGAAGGCAAGGGCCTCATGACTGAGGCGGTAATGGAAGTCGTTAAATACGCGTTTGGTCCATTGTATTTGCACAGACTTACGGCCAATTATATTCCTGTGAATGTTGCTAGTGGAAGAATATTGGAAAAGGTTGGGTTTGTGAAAGAAGGGTATGCGAAGGATTATTTGTTGATCAATGGACAATGGAGAGATCATGTGCTAACTGGACTCAACAATTCAGACTGGACTTCCCTCTAACCTTTTACTCCGCTCACAGTCATGCCTTGAATGAGATACCGCTGGCTGATAACATAAAGGGTTAATACTGGAATCAACATCACTGTGGATGCAGCCATCAACATTGGAATATCTGCTGCATACGCACCCTGCAATTTTGCAAGAGCAAGCGTAAGAGTTCGTTTGTGGTCTGAATTGATGTAAATGAGGGGCGACATGAATTCGTTCCATGCTCCTAGAAATGAGTAAACCCCGACTGTGACACTTACAGGTTTCGCCATTGGCAACAAAACATGCCAGTAAGTTTGGATATGGCTGCACCCGTCCATTTCGGCCGCTTCGTCCATCTCTTTCGGTATCGACAAGAAGAATTGCCTATAGAGAAACGTAAAGAATGCTCCTCCAAGCCAAGCGGGAACAATGAGCGGCAGGAATGTGTCTATCCAACCCAACCATCTATATATCATAAATGTCGGCACCATACTTATCTGGGACGGGACCATCATGGTTGCAAGCATCAAAACAAATAGTTGGTTTCGGAACGCAAATCGTAATCGTGAAAACCCCCAGCCTGCCAGAGAACAGGTAATTATCTGACCACAGACAGTCATAGCCGCAATAAGCAGTGTGTTGGCGAGAAATCTCGGCCAATCATTGTCAGAGTCGTTGCTCTTATGCATTGCCAATCTTGTGTAATTGGTCGCCTGAAGTGTTAAGTGGGTTTTCGTGCGAAGTTCACTCAATTGGACGGTATGAACAGTTCCTTGTTTAGTCTTTATTTTCGATTTGCCATCGAGCAGATCGATTAACCGAACTACCTCTTCAGTCTTGCCCTCGTGAGTCCATTGCGTCGATTCAATGGTAGGAATTATGCTAGCCGGGTGTTCGGCTGCATCAATGTTTGATTTAACCGATGTTGCGAGCATCCACAGAAATGGAATGAGGATAGGTACCGCTCCAATTGCTATGGTTGTATAGACAAGAGCCGTCTGGATCGTCTGTTTAATCATTATTTTGAACCGGGATTTTCTGATTCGTAATATACCCAGAGCGGCGAAGAGCGGAAAATGACAACGGTGAGTGCAAGGATAATCAGGAACAAAATCCAACCCAATGCGGCCGCGTAGCCGACCTGGAACTGCTCAAAAGCACGCCGATATATGTAGTAACTGTAAAACAGGGCGGCATCTTCAGGTCCGGCAGTTCCCCCAAAGAGTACGAATGAGGACGCGAACACCTGAAATGCTCCAATGATCCCCATGACAAGATTAAAGAAGAGGGTAGGGCTTAGCATTGGAAGCGTGATGTTGCGAAATTGGGACAGAACTCCGGCGCCATCAATCTTTGCTGCTTCATATAGTTGAGTCGGTATGTTTTGCAAACCAGCGAGGTATATCATCATTCCACCACCTACCGCCCACAGACTCATTAATGCAACCGATGGAACAGCGAAGTTCGGATTTTGCAACCAATCGGGAAGATGCTTCGTCGGAATAACACCGCCCAAACCGATAACTCGATTAACCATTCCCTGTTGTGTCAACATCGCTCGAAAAAGGGTTGCAGATGCCACCGCGGGCATTATGGCGGGAAGATAATAAAGGGTTCGGAATACGGCTATGCCCTTAATCTTGGAGTTCATCAACATTGCTACTGACAATCCGCAAATCAGGGTCAAGGGTACAGATAACAGAGCATATACGAGTGTTGCTTTCATAGACTTCAAGAAAAGACTATCTTGGCCAGAGAGCAATACATTGAAGTTGTTAAGGCCGATGAATCGAGCTTGTGAGACCGGGGACAGACTACTCCAACATGTCAGAGACATAAACAGAGAAAACAAGATGGGGCCAAAACCAAGTAGTAAGAACCCGGCTATCCAAGGCAAAATCGCGACGTAACCCCATCTCTGTTCCGAGCGAACTTGCAAGGACTGGTTACCAAATCGCCTTATCTTTGATATGGCGAACGTAAAGAGGGCGCCAACCAATACGGAGACCGCAATCTTCAAACCGAACCAGTTAACGGTTATACCTTTTGTGGTCGATCTGTCTTCTTCGAGAATCCGATTCGCTTCTGCATTGATGCGTTTACAAACTTCGTCAGCAGTATCTCCAGGCTTAGGAATTCCGAAAAGAAAAGGTTTTAGATTTGTGTTTAGAGCGTCATCATTTACGTCGTTCCATCGCGTACCGGACCATGGTGGTACAACTCCCCACGGCTTTTTGCCATTTCGATCATCTAACATAGACACAAGAGCGTACCGATTCTCTGGGGCTTCTACGGATGTTAGGAACTCGGGTGAAAGCGCAATACTCTTGCGACATGGGACGAAAAGTCCGGAATCAGCGAGTATCTTCTGCCCTTCAACTCCGGTTAAGAACTTAACCAGTTCAAAGGCTTCCCGTGGATGCGCACTCTGAGAAGTAACCCCGTATGCCAATGGAGTGACCATAGTTCCTTTACCGCTTGGTCCTGCCGGAACATCTGCGATATCCCAGTCGATTTTGTTATACGTTCGATAGGTTGGTATGAAGAATGAACCAGTTGGACCGTTCATTCCCAATTTACCGGCTTCAAAAAGACCTACTGACGACTTTGGTTTGTTGATATCCGTTGGCATAACTCTGTCGGCTCTTGTTAGGCTCTGGAGGAATTCGACCGTTTGCACCACTTCACGGCTATCAAATCGCGCCTTTTGAAAGTCGTCAGTTAGAACTTTGGATCCGTTTTGAAACATCCAACAATAGAAACCTTCCTGCCACGTCGCAAACGAAGCACCAAATTCATCGTTAATGCCATCCCCATCTAGATCATTAGTCATTTTCTTTGCAGCTGAACGGTAATCGTTCCATGTCCACCGATCACTCGGGTATGACACTTGATACTTGTCAAACAGATTCTTGTTGTAGAACAAGATGAATGGGACGTATCCCCATGGGATTGCATAAACAGAATTGTTTTGGATGAAGGGTTTCAAAGTGGCGGGGAAGAACGACGCAAGATCGATTTTGTCACTGGTGGACATGAATTCAGAAAGATCACGCAATACACCGGCTTGCCGATAAAAATAGACCCGGCCAAATTCGATCTGGACTACGTCTGGCGCGTCTCCACCGGCTATCATAGTGTCGACTTTAGTGCCTTCGTTCTGCTTTATGAAATCAATTCTTATTTCTGGGTGTTGTGCTTCGAAGGCGCTTCGGGCAGTTTGGGCGAAGAGTTGGTCACGTTCTTGAGAGTTCACTACCCAACGCAGAACAATTGCTTTTTTCGCTTGGCGGGGAGATTGTTCTAGCCTCACCCAGACGGCAAGCATAGCCACTATCGCTATTAATAACCAGTATGTACGGATTCTTGACAGCATGAGGAGAGTTTACCGCCTAAGCATGTCGGAAAAGTTGATCTGATGATAGAAGCTAAGAAGGGGACGTCACAATCAAAACGACCGCGCCCTTTTGTTAGGAAGAACGCGGTCGCAAACCGAAGACTATTTTAGGTTTGAGGTATTTACGCCGAGTTTTTTTAGAGCTTCCTCCACACGTTTGTCACCTTCCGAATACCCAACGATGGATTCGGCAATCTTACCGTCTTTGTTGATGATATAGGTTGTCGGAATTCCGCTGACATGATATTTGTCTCCGGCAATACTTTTGTCGCCCCGACCCGCAGGGTCATAGGCGAACTTGAAAGAATACTTGCTGTTGTTCGCAGGTACCCACTTTTCATATGCTTGCTTTTCGTCAAATACGCACAGTCCTAGAACTACTACAT
>CAISOI010000785.1 GCA_903886985.1 uncultured Chthonomonas sp. | reverse complement strand
GTGTAGTCAAACTCGTGGCGGCAGACAAAATCGAGAACGGGTGCCTCCTGCATAGTTTGGATTGGAAGTACCGCAACGTGTGCTCCGATAAATCCAACCTGCACATCAGGATTTTGCGCCTTTAGCTGTTTTGCACATTCAATGTCGTTCAGAAGGGAAGGGGTACTGGTATGCAAGATAACCAGTTCGTAATCCTTTGCAATTCGTAAGATATCCGCGACACTCTGACCATGTGGTGGGGCATCCACAAGTTTGCTGCCGGGAACCAATGCCGCAGGTTGCGCAAGCCACGTCGGAAACCAATAAGATGTGATCTCGCGCTTGGCTTGATATCGGGACCCAGCGCCTCCATCAAATCCATCAAAGGATGGTGGGCTTAAAAACAGTGTCTTTTTCAACGTGTACAAATCCTTCCGAGCTAAAGCAAGCAACAATTACCTTTGACCCTATAGTTTACCTTGCCAGTTACCAATCTTTCACGAGAAGGGAATTCGGCCCGTCAACTCATATGGATCTATTAGACAGGAGCCACCAGTCTCAATCAGAAGATGAAAATGTCAGCCTTCATCTATTGCCCATATTCGAGCTATCGATGTAATGTGCCGTGATTAAAACAACCCAGGAGGCAATTGCACTCCGCCGGCAACATTCTGCATTCGGTTCGTTTCCATCTCTTCCGCTTTGTCTTCAGCTTCGTTGATTGCACTCACAATAAGGTCTTGCAGCAATTCAACATCCTCTGGGTCGACAGCTTCGGGCTTAATCGTAAGGCGAACAAGCCTTCCTTTTCCGTTGACGACAGCTTTCACTGCGCCTCCGCCCACACTGGCTTCTACTTCCGTCTGCAAAAGTTCTTCCTGGGCAGCAACCATGTTCTCCTGCATTTTCTGCATGTCTTTCATTAACTTGGACATATCGCCCATTCCGCCGCCGCTTCTACCAAATCCACGTCCCATTTTTATCTCCTTTTGAGTTCTATTAAATGCCATTTCCCTTTAAGGTGTCGGCTATTTCTTCTCTTCAACTGCGTCTAATTCCATCTTTACCACATTCAGAAACTCTTCATCTGCGCGCTTCTTTGCGACTCTAGCTTGTTCCACATCATCTGTGGATCCCAAAAGTGAAAGTTGGTTTGGATCATATACCATAGCAGGAGGCTCTTCCGTTTCCGCCTCCGTCGCAACATAAGATTTTAGGGGATCAGGTGGTTCAGGAATTGGCTCCGTAACCGGTTCATTCATATCAAACGGAAATGCGATCACACTGGGTCCAGCACCGTCAATTTCTTCGGATTGATCGAGGAGATCCATCTCAATATCTTCAGCAGGTTCGTCCGCAACAATTGATTCGACATCTTCAACCTGTTCAGTTGGAAGGATAATCTCAGTTGTGAGATTGCTTGCCGGAACAACGATTTGGTCTGGGAGATCTCCAAATGCGCCGCTTCTGATTCTAACCTCGGCGGTTTCTGATTCGGTTGCAGGTATATCCAAAGTCACGGGTGTTTCAATAACAGTATTCTTTGGAGGCTCTGGCGCTTTTTCCCCTGCCACTACACATTTCACCCGCCAACCTGTGAAACCTGTGACATCAGCAAATGCCTGTTCAACGGTCTCTCTTGCTTTGGCTTTGTCCGCCCGTTCCTGCGCCCACTCCGATGGAAATGCAAGTGTGACACGGTGGTCTTTGAGATCAACTAACTGGACGTCTTCTGAGAAAACTGCCTTCGCTGCAGGATACAATTGCATCAATTTACGCATCACTTTGGGCCACAGTCTGCGAAGGATGTCTATATCAATCTCGGTGGCGAACTTATAGCTCGGTGCTGCGTCACCCTCATCCTCAGTTGATTTCGTTGGGACAAGATTTTGCCTCGCCACGGCTGATTGCGCTAGTGTCGAACTTGGCACACTCCGACTGACAGGAGGTGCAGCAGGTTGAGCTGCGGTGGATGATGATGTTGCGGATTGTACTGCAATATTTGAAGGCAGAATCGACCACATGGCACGCTCTAAGAGCAGCCTATGCTGATTGGTAAACCTCAAGTCCCGCTCAGTGTCAGCAAGAATGTCCAGCATCGCCAAAAGTGCTCTTGGCGAAAACCACGATGACTGTTCTTGGAGTTGACGAAACCGCTCAACCGAAACCTCCGGCAAAGACTGATTTGATTTCGCGACGGAAGCGACCAATAGGTCTCGCAAATGAAGTTGAAGCGCAATCAGCGTTTGCTTAACATCTTTACCACTATTGACCAATTCACCGGCTTTAATGAACGCTGCTTGCATATTATCCTCAGCAAGTGTCTTGGTGACTTCGTCCAAAACTTGAGGACCAACAGTTGCGACCGATTCATGTACTGAATCCGCAGTCAGTTTGCCGTTCGCATAGGCAAGAGCCTGTTCCAAAATACTCAATGAATCTCGGAAGCTGCCTTCTGCGGCCCGGGCAACTGCAAGTACCGCTTCGTCCTCGAATTCTATGTCTTCAGAAATGAGAACTCTCTTCACGTTGTCTGTTAAATCTGTAAGGCTACCTCTTCGGAAGTCCATCCTCTGGCATCGAGAACGCACCGTAATTGGCACCTTGTGAGCCTCAGTAGTCGCGAGGATAAAAACTACGTGGGCAGGTGGTTCTTCAATGGTTTTCAGCAGGGAGTCAAAAGCCTTTAGTGAGAGGTCATGAACTTCGTCGATAATGTAAACCTTGTATCGTGCCTCACCCGGCGAATACTTTGCATTTTCAATAATCTTTTCGCGCACATCGTCAATTCCGGTCTCCGATGCTGCGTCCATCTCGATAACGTCCAGCGCGGCTCCATTCCGAATACGAATGCACATATCACAAACGCCGCAGGGGGTAGGGGTGGGGCCGTCCTGCGCCTGACAATTGAGGGCGCGCGCCAATAGTCGAGCAGTAGAAGTCTTGCCGCATCCTCGGGGACCGCAGAAAAGATAGGAATGGGCAATTCGTCCGCCGCGAATGGCATTCTGGAGAACATTGATGATATGAGTTTGGCCGATTAGCTCGTCAAAGGATTGTGATCGGTATTTGCGATATAGCGATACGTAAGCCATAGGTTAACGAGGGCACCTCAGGAAGAAAATACACTGGAACTGTGATGTGGAATAAATTTGATTCGAACTGACACTATTACCATATTCGGGGACCTGGCACGACTCCGGCCGGGGAAACCGCAACACTCAGGTAGTCATCCTTAATGCTGCTGTCTTCCGACCCTGACATGGTTCGGATGCTCGCCGATGTGCGGGTCCCAGCCGGGGCCGTGCAAGACCCCCGAAAAGTGCGTGCACTGAAGCAAACAATGGCTTCTCTTCCTTAAAAGAGACGGCATTTTTACCCGAATGCACGGCTATTGTAGCATAGTTTAAAAGGGAATGTTGGGCATATCTGAGTACAACTGGTACTCAGATATGCCCGAATGAGACTCTATAGGCTATTCGCCGGCTGGCTTTGCTGCTGAGGTGGATGGGGACGTCTGTTCGGCCTGAATTTTGTCATACAGGTCGTTCGGAATAACATCCGCTTCCGATACAGGCTTGGTGCCCATTATCTGTTCTCGAGTAATGCGATAGACCTTGCGGATGATCTTGTTATCCTTCTTACCGAGTTCAGGATGATTCGATTT
Source organism: uncultured Chthonomonas sp. (assembly GCA_903886985.1). Taxonomy (GTDB): domain Bacteria; phylum Armatimonadota; class Chthonomonadetes; order Chthonomonadales; family CAJBBX01; genus CAISOI01. The sequence continues at coordinate 2,801 of CAISOI010000785.1, read as the reverse complement.
GACGATCCATTCGTACTTTGGATTGGACATTCCCTCGCCACTCCATCCAATTCGGTCCTGGATAAATGGCGCGGTTGTTCTTGGGTCGAACGACAGTACTAAATAGTACGCAGGACGACTGAACGAGTACATCTTTGGGTCTTTGCTCATGTCAATCTTACGAGCCCACTGAGCTCCGCGAACGGATAGCGAGTCCATCATGATTGTTTGGCTCTGGTCGATGTCAAATGTAAAGCTCTGGCTGCTTGACTCTTTATAATTATCGTCATGCAGCTTCACGCTGACGCGTGAACCATCGCCCATGTTGAAGATACCCTTGATGTCCATCACCCTTGGCTGCGGGAAGAGAATGGTCGTGTGACCATTTCGAACCGTATCGAAAGATGCTTTCCATGGGATTGCCGTTGCCGCCGGACGAGGCTGACCAACCGGTGCGCCATCCTTTGCTGGATCCAGCGACAAGAAGCTGGTATTTGGACTTGGCTCACCAGTGACCTGGTTTACAGATCGGGTAGTTTTGCCTTCCACGTCAAAGTTGATACGATGGGTATATCGGCTAAACATTCTCTCAAGGTTGAGGTTCAGGTTGTGCCTTTCACTATCATGCAGACTTTTGAGCGAGAAGTCGTTCGGAGAGGCTTTGAGCTTAGGCTCTGTCTCCGCCAATAAGGATCTCCACACTTCATTTGCGGCTTCGATGCGTCCCTGTTTCTCCATAGAGTGAGCTAACATGTGGCGAACGTGAAGTGGTGCAGGCTCCGTAGGCTCACCGCCCTTGGAACTTCCCTTGCGAGTACTCGCGGTTCGGAACCAGAATTCAGATCGATCAAAATCTTTGATCTTATCGTTATTCTGCCAGCCCAATTCGAATGCAATGTCATATACCCGAGTGTTGTTGGCATCACCCTCTTCCAGAAGCTTCTGAGACGCTGGAATGTACCTGCGGTCAGATCGCTCATTGGAGTCGGTAAAGTTATATGCAAGATGCCATGCACCCGTGATATACACGTCTAATTGGTGAGGATCGAGCCAGGTGACCATTCTAACGATAGGAAGAATAGCGTCGTAGTCGCCCTCGTGAAAGAACTCATCAGCTCGAACCCAGAGTGCACCAGCAACCGCTTCTTGCAAACCCAGCATCGGTCCCAGAATGAACTCATTGGAAAGACCCTGGAATGCGGTCTTTTCGCCCTTATGAATCTCTCGAATTTGCGGGTCAAGCTGTGTTTGCGTGAAGATAATCACAACAAACAATACAGCAATAATCCCTTTAAGCATATTGCGCGTAGAACTGCCCATGAGCGTCTCCTACACTTCTCTTCGGTCAAAAACTAAGATTGCAAGAATTAGCAATACTGCCGAATAGATCAACGAATAGACGATGTTCTGAGTGATAAACACGTTTTCGTTGGTCAGCTTAACTTCAGGGTGGATCAACTTGTTCTGGATGTTGAAGTTACCGAAGTTTGGCAGTAGATAGTGAAGGAACGTTGCCAACACTTTTGTCGCTGGGTTCTTGTTACTCGTCAATGATTCCGTTACGCTCGACATGTTTCCAACAATGAAGATGGAGAAACTCATGAAGAAGTTAACGACCGGAGTTGCGAAAGTACTGAAGAAGATCGCCATTGCGCCCAACAGCATCATCTGGAAAAACGTCATGACGACGCCCTTCATCATCTCGGGAGCGAATTTGTGACCTTCTTGGAAATAGAGAACGCCGAGGAAAACAATCCCCATTGCAGTGATCATAACGAAAACGGTGAACAGTCCGCCAAGGAACTTGCCAAGTACAAACTCAAACCGTTGAACTGGTTTGGAAAGCACCGTGTAGATCGTTCTTCGTTCAATTTCTGTTGGAATAACTTGAATTCCAGCAAGAATTGTAATCAAAAGACCCGCAATCAAAATGACGGCGAGGCCTAAACTTCGTAGGACGGCAGAGCTTTCGCGAGGGCTAAGAAATCCTACCGATGGTCCAAGCGCGATCATTCCGACAGCGACGATAAGCAAAATCAACAGGATTTTGCGACGCAGCATGTCTTCAAGGGTCTGCTTGGCAATAGCCATTGTAACCATTTAGTTCTCTCCTCCGCTTATCTCGGCGACCAAATCGGCGCGATTAATCTTTGCGCCGGCGGCAAGCACCGTGTCAATAAAGACTTCTTCGAGCGATTTTCTGTGCGGAATGATAGCCGTGATCTGTCCACCGGCAGTTCGCACCGCATCAATTACCGCGGTAACGACGGAAGCGTCGGCAGATGGGATTCTGAGTGAGCCAGTGTTCTGTTCGACTGCATTTTCCCCGCAGATAGTCCGCAATTGGGTTGCTGCAGCGTTGTCGATACCAGTGGCTTCGATCTGAACTTTTTCGCCAGCAGTGAGGTCCGAAGTTTTGCCAACCTTGAGCAGTTTGCCACCATGAATAATAGCGACTCGGGAACAGGTCAACTCAACGTCGTTCAACTGGTGAGATGAGAGGAACACTGTTTTGCCCTGGCGACCAACATTTACGATAATGTCTCGAAGCTCTGCGTGTGCAATGGGGTCGAGACCAGATGTTGGTTCGTCCAAGAACAAGAGTTTCGGGTCATTAATGAGTGCTTGAGCAATTCCAACTCTCTGTCGCATACCTTTTGAGTATCCGCGGAGTGGTCGTCTCCATGCTTTGGGGTCGAGATAGACGGTCTCAAGACACTTTTGAACTCTTTGGCTGCGAACAGGTTCGGGAATTCTGAAGAGTCTTGCGTAGAAATCGAGAATATCCCATCCGGACATTGACTCGTAGAAATAGGCAGATC
>CAISOI010000784.1 GCA_903886985.1 uncultured Chthonomonas sp. | reverse complement strand
TGAACACACCAATGTAGACCTCCACTAAATCTGAATCGGTCTTGGCTCCCTGACCACGATATCGGAAGATGGCACCATTGCCGCCGCCAACGGTCAGTAATTTAACGCCCGCGTAATCGACATTCTTTAGAACTGATTTGGCAATAGTTTCCGCAGAGTCCCGCAGGTTCTTACTTGTGCTGGGTTCCGACTTGTCTGTTGTCCCCGGTAGATCCGCCTGAACAAGATAAGTGACTCCGTCATCCGTCTTTATGGTCACTTTGCCGCCATCCTCGCTGACTTTCCAAGCGTCTGGATGCACAAACACCATAGACTTATCGGAACTCATGAAAGTTGTCTGCGCGAAGCTAGCGTATCTGCAACCGATAGCAAGGAGTGAAAGCAATACAGAATTTAGGATTTTCATATTGACCCATCCGATGAAATAAAAACAAGACTTTCTATAGTACTAATATGACTTGAAAACAGTCGATTCTGTTCATTACAATATTCCACGATTGGTGCACTCGCCCTAAGCTTGACGCTCGTACGATCCACACGGTAGACTACACTATTGAATTCACCGTGTTTGTCGAGTTCGTGGTCAGTAATTATCAGGGAGAAACTGTGTCTTCGCCGCTTTTGGATGTTCAGAACCTCCAAACAGAATTTTACACCAGCGCTGGGGTTATTCGGGCAGTCCGCGGTATCTCCTTCTCAGTAGATCGCGGGGAAACTGTCGGCTTAGTGGGCGAATCTGGATCCGGCAAGAGCGTCACATCCCTTTCATTAATGCGATTGATCCCCTCCCCGCCGGGCAAGATTTCTGGTGGCAAGATTATTCTCGATGGACAAGATGTTCTGGCCCTTCCGGAACGTGAAATGCGAAAACTCCGCGGCGAAACCGTCTCGATGATCTTCCAAGATCCCTTTTCTTCCTTAAATCCAACCATGACATTGGGTGAACAGGTGATGGAAGCAATCCGAGCACATAAAAGTGTGTCGAAAGCAGAAGCGAAGAATCAGACCATTGAGCTCTTCAAGGCGGTGCGAATTCCATCGCCTGAGATCCGTATGAAGCAATATCCTCATCAGATCAGTGGTGGGCAACGACAGCGCGTCATGATTGCGATGGCATTCTCGTCTAATCCTTCGATGCTTATCGCCGACGAGCCAACAACCGCTCTCGACGTTACTGTGCAGGCGCAAATCATGTCGCTAATGCAGGATTTCCAGAAGAGAAATAATGCGGCAATTCTGCTGATTACTCACGATCTTGGAGTAGTGGCTGAGATTTGCGACAAAGTGCTCGTAATGTATGCCGGACAGATTGTGGAACAATCCACTGTAGAACAGATTTTCAACAGTCCCAAACATCCCTACACGATTGGTCTTTTGGAATCATTGCCGCAGATGTCAGCGCATCGCGCTCGACTCATCTCAATTCCAGGACAGCCACCAGATCTCGGCAAATTGACCGGAGGATGTCCCTTTGCGAGCAGATGTACGAAGGTAATGGATGTTTGTTTAACAAATGAGCCCGGTGCAACCGAAGTTGCGCCCGGGCAATTTGTCAGATGCCATCTTTACGGTCCGTAAGCGTTTGGATGTCTTACGGATTGGGACTATTTGAATTGTTTGGATGAAGCCAACCTGGATCGGTCGGCTCTCCCATCAATTGCAAGTGTTCCAGTGGGAACGGCGGTTGTGAGATTGCTCTCACAGCCAGACTGACCAGTGCAATTTCATTGTCATCACCAGCAATGCGATTTGAATGCAGCTCACCGCATTTTCTGCATTGATGAATAATTGCCCAGTCGCTACCGCGTCTCACCCAAACGGCTATGGGCTCCATTGCGCCGCCACAATCGGCAGCGCGATCACCCGGAACGTCGTCTAAGTGCTTGCTCCAAAGGCACCAATTGCAGTGATTTCTGTGTTCAGTGCCAATAGCCTGCGGTACGATCGGACGACTACAACGAACACAGTGGAACCATTTGTTTTGATCACTGTGGTGGGATTTTTGTCTGTATTTAGTTCTCAACGGTGTCTCCTGAAAGGTCGTGAAATCAATTAATGATCCTAACGCGGAGCTAGCCGTAACTTGCTTGAAAGCTATACGGCTGTTGTGCTCCGGAGCTGATTCACGACATGCGTATTCATAGGCACCTCCATAAGAATAATTCGGGACCGTTTTTGATCCTACAGTATCAATATAGTGCAGGCATTACGGAATGATAAATAGATCGGGAACAAGATTTGAGTGAAATTCTCTTAAAAGTAGAAGGCTTAACGCGCCATTTTGCCGTGAGCCGCAAGCAGGGATTCCGGTTCATCCGTGAAACGGTTCGCGCCGTCGATGGGATTGACCTTGAGATTAGGGCGGGTGAAACCGTGGGGCTCGTCGGAGAGAGCGGCTGTGGTAAAAGCACCGCTGGTCGCGCAATTCTAAGGCTACTAAAACCGACTGGCGGCAAAGTCCTCTTTAACGGAGTAGATCTTGCCAGCATTAACGAGGGCAAACTGCGAGAACTTCGCAAAGACATGGGTATTGTGTTTCAAGACCCAATGTCAGCACTCGATCCACGCATGATGATAGGTGATATAGTCTCAGAACCGCTATGTGCACACGGCATACTAAACAATCGCGAAGAGAGAATCAGTCGTGCTCGAGAATTGCTTGTGCAGGTGGGGCTTCGGGCGGAGTTTGCGGATCGATATCCGCATGAATTCTCCGGAGGGCAGCGACAAAGAATCGGGATTGCGCGTGCAATTGCAACGGATCCAAAACTGATCATTTTGGACGAGCCTATTTCAGCACTTGATATCTCTGTCCGTGCACAAATTCTTAACCTCCTCGAAGACTTGCAAGAGGAACGAGGGTTGGCATATCTATTTATTGCCCACGATTTGTCCGTGGTCAGACACATTTGCGACCGAGTCGCGGTGATGTATCTCGGGAAGATTGTTGAGTTGGGGGAGAGCGATCAGGTGTTTATTTCACCAAAGCACCCTTATACAAAGGCACTGCTTGCCTCCGTCCCAGTGGCGGATCCCACCAAACGTGGTCACCGAGAATTGCTCGAAGGAGATGTGCCGACACCCGTCGCAATTCCATCTGGTTGTCGATTCCGGACGAGGTGTCCCATAGTTCAGGAACGATGCTCAAAAGAGGTGCCGGAACTACACGCTTCCGATGGGC
>CAISOI010000783.1 GCA_903886985.1 uncultured Chthonomonas sp. | reverse complement strand
GCAGACTCATGGCAGGAGTGGAAATGATCTGTCATACCGAGATTGAAGAGTACAAATGGATGATCCGGGCGGTCCGCAATGTCCAGCGCAAGAATGCGTCGGTCGCGCGCCTTCTTGCGGTCCTGACCCTCCGGGGAATTATCGTATCCGGAATGAAGAACTACCTGATCGATTCTGCCGATATCATCGTTTGGGGCGAAGAGTTCGCGCATAGAGGGAATGATCTGTTCATGGATGCGACCCTCAAAACAGATACCCTTGCGATTTCTTACTAACTTGACATGATCTACACGGGTACCAGCAACTCCACCGCTGTTGCCACTTTCATCATCGACGAATTGCACGGGCACAACGAACCCGGAAATCTGCTTGGGCGCATTTATTGCCGCCTGCAAAACCGCCATACCAGTGCTCGTCGGAAGGGTATCGTCGGCATCCATCCAGAATATCCACTTGCCAGTGGCATGCTTCAGGGACACATTGCGGGCATCGGCGAAGCTCTCATTCCAGGGGAAATGATATAGCCTGACGCCATGCTCTTTGGCAATTTCCACAGAACAGTCGGTGGAACCGGTATCGACAAGGATGATCTCCTTGAAGAAGGGCTTTGCAGACTTCAGGCAGTCGCCAATGACCCTCTCCTCATTTTTCATAATCATACAGAGGGAGATATCTGCTTTTCGCGCCAAATCACAAATCTGCTTGTGAAGAATATCGGGATGTTTTGACTGCTCAAATTTGATTGGCTCCGCAGCCAGCCCAGAGAGCACATTGACAAACCCCGTCTCGATATCTTCGCGCCATTTATCACGGTATAGTCTCTCATTCTTTCGAAGTAAAGCTTGGACATCATCCTTAATTCTGCTAAGTGTCCGGGAACCGTGATGATGCACAAAACTTCGCTGAGAAAGCAGCAGGCGGTATCCCGCGCGGCGAATACGATAGCAGAGATCGTTGTCTTCAAAGGTTCCCAGACCAAAGCGCTCATCGAAACCACCCACCTCCTGATATACCGACCGCCTTACTGCCAGACAGAAGCCGACCAGCATATCTCTCTCGACATCCGGGAACGATCCTTCATCGCGCAGGGCGAAATCCTCGGCAAACTGGTTTAGTGTCTCCAGAGTGGTATATGTGGGAGTAATCTGCTGACCGTGTCCGGCATAATTTGTGAAGGGACCTGCAGCCCCGATTGTTCCGCCAGACCCAAGCGACTCTATTAACCGCACCAACCCGCAGAAGGGAACCACCGTATCGCTATTTAGAAAGACAATGACATCTCCAGTGGCAACGACCGCGCCCTGATTGCAGGCAGTAGCAAACCCTCGGTTATCTTCATTCTGAATTACCGTTACAAACTTGTACACCTTTGAAACGGCAACGCAGTCGTCCGGGGAACCATTGTCCACAACTACCACTTCGAGTTCCATTTGGACGGATTTCTTAAGTTTTGGTGCGCATATCTTGAGGGAATCGAGGCATTGCCGAAGGTCCGCCGAGCCGCCGTGTACAGGAATAACCACCGAGACTTTGCGGAACTGCTTCAGCGCCCCGGTGGGAATAATCGCTGGGCGCGAGGAACCGAGGGAGGCATCAAGCGATACCAATTTCTGCATTGCAGGCTTGAGAATCTCAGGGACCGCAATCCGTTCGACAAAGGAGTAGGCTTCTGGATGGGTGGGGTGGAGATTGCGCATCATGCGGTGGTCTTTCCATCCTTCCCATACGTGACTATACCAATTCGGGCGGACCTCCTTCGCATGGCCCCATGTCGCTATCTTTCGCTGGATGCGCTTATCTGGACCTACATAAGATAGGTGGTGCACAATGCCGTATTCCTGCGAGAGGAACAACTGGCGACCACCCTCGAAATTTCGACCACCAACAGGTACTGCCACTCCCAACTTAATCATCATGCAGGGAGTAAATCGCTCTCGCGGACGAACCACATACTCCGGCGATCTCCAGTAAGTATCCCACTCGACATAGACCCGGTCCGCCAGATCGTTCTCCGCAATGGAAAGGAGATTCTTAAGGAGTTCCGGTTCCAATACCTCATCGCCATCTGGAATAAGGGCGTGGGTATAGCCGAGCTCCTGCAAATGGGTGTATGCCGCAATGCGGTGTTCTAACTCAGAGGACCAATCGCCCTGAACAACGGTTGCACCAAGGCTTTCTGCCTCGGTGGCAGCACTTTGCCAATCGCCGGGAGTGTTGTGCCAGGGAATGCGACTAACAAAGACAAATCCATCGACTATTACAGGGAAACCAGCAATGGCAAGATTTAGGTACGAAGTGTCATCATGGACAAGGAGGCACAAAGCAATCTTAGCGGACATTTTAATTCACCCCTTTGAAAGTTTAAGTGCCAGTGATTCGGACCAAAGTTGCGGGCGAATTCCGCAATGAATCTCAGCAAGGATTTCTCGCTAAACATCTATTATCGCACTGATGCGATGTAGCTCTTCTCTGTGAATTAACCGACACCGGCCTAGATCCTAGTGGCAAGAGTGGCATCCGTTTATACAGAAATTTAGGAACCAGCATCGATACACATTCACGTGTGGACAAACTTCTATCGCCATTGTGGATCGTCAGGAATATTACCCTCTTTTAAAGACTCAATCCACGCGGCGAGCACAACACTGCGATTCTGTCTCATCGATTCCACAAGTACCTTGTATTTTGCCGGGCAGTTTTTTGCCGCTTTATGGTTTCTCATATCATTTAGAAACTTTATGACTGCCTGGTGCTCACCAGCCTTGACTAACTTAGACGCCAACAGAAACCTAAAAGACGGATGCGAAACAAGAATCTGTTCGGAACCAGTATTTGTGAGCCATAATTGCTCGATTGCCGCCGGGACATTGTGTTCCCGCAGATCCAACAGCCCAAGGATTTGATGCCCATTGCAAATTGCTACATTGTAGTGCCACGAATTTGGGTATTCCGGAGCCATTTTCAACCACTCTATAGCTAAATTTCTTGACTTTTCGTACTCGCCTGCCATTAAAGCACGCCAGGCGCGATTGCCAATAGTCCAAAAAATGTATTTCTTTGGATTATTTAACCATACCCATGCCAAATCCAATCCCATTATCATCCGTGCGATTAAGCGCAACATTTCCTTTTACCTTCCGTACTTATCTGAAAGATAAACTATAATATTAATTGGCAAACAGTCATAATTTTTAAGAATTATTTCGCTTTTAATTAGTTTCACTGTTGATATTCAGGTCACGTCAGAGTGTAGTACGAATGTTCATCGGTTACAAACCTCCAGGGGGCGTGATAAACCCCGGGAAGAAGCATCCCACAATGCAAACTCGGCAATCGGCTGACAGCGGATCGTAACAACTAGCAGCACATTCCCGAGCGCAATTGCAAAGCCTTGGATGTGCAACACACCATCTTGTTATTCGATCCCCAAGTGTTGGTTTAGGCAGCGGCTTAGGTTCAGACTTACCTCGCCCCCTATCTCTTTTAGGTCTGTCTACATCTTTGTAGGGCCAGTTTCGCTCCTTAGGTCTGACCCTTATCCGAGGCATAATCCATGGAGTGCGGGGTTCGAGGTATTTGTGGTAGTCTATAAATGGGTCTGGCTTTGTAGGAGCAGTTGGCCACAAGCAAATTATCAAACACCCCAACCCGATTCCAACAGCAATAGGTGGTACGCACTCCGGAATTACAATGGTAAGTCCACCCCCAATAACTGGCCAAATTGCAGTCGCGTCGGTACCGTTCGGATCAATATCATAAGTTGGACGGTTGTCAACATAGCAATATAAATTCGAGTTTCCGCCATCAAACCCGATAGGATCTACGGTCAACCACCGGCCCTTTTGCGTGTCCAAATACCGGGCTCTGACATAAGTCTTGGTTGAACTATCCTGGTAATACCCTCGTGTTCCAATCGATTGAAACGGAGTTGGAGTAGTGCCAGTCCGAGTTTTCACTTCCCCATATGGCCAATAAGAAAATGTATCGGTCTTGGTCTGGGTGTTGTCGAGTAAGGCGAGCGTATTTCCCTGGGGATCTGGCATATAGTCTCGCTCGACACCATTTCGGTTT
>CAISOI010000782.1 GCA_903886985.1 uncultured Chthonomonas sp. | reverse complement strand
CTGCTCGAGTTTTCCAATATCCTGAATGTTGTTGAGAAAGTTAGGCCGGACGAAGTTTATAACCTCGCTGCCCAAAGTTATGTTGCAATCTCCTTTGAACAGCCTATTTATACTTGCGAAGTTGATGGCCTCGGTGTAACACGATTGCTGGATGCTATTCGCAAAGGTTCCCCGGGAGCAAAGTTTTATCAGGCAAGCACTTCTGAGATGTTTGGCAAGGTCCGCGAAGTTCCTCAGACAGAAGCAACTCCTTTTCATCCGCGCAGCCCGTATGGGGTAGCAAAGCTATATGGTCATTGGATCACAGTGAACTACCGTGAAGCATACGATATGTTTGCTTGCTCGGGAATTCTCTTCAATCACGAATCACCGCTTAGAGGTGCTGAGTTCGTGACCCGAAAGATAACTCGCACACTTGCCCAGATCGTAAGTGGGCAAGCTGACACTCTGTATTTGGGCAACCTTGGTGCACAACGCGATTGGGGATTTGCAGGCGATTACGTTGAAGGAATTTACCGAATGCTTCAATGCGATACCCCCGAGGACTTTGTGCTATCCACAGGAACGGCCAAGACGGTTCGTGAGTTTGTTGACTATGCTTCCAAATTCGCAGGGATGAAGATCGAATGGCAAGGCGAAGGTGCGGGGGAAGTTGGAATAGACACCGTCTCCGGTAAAGTTGTTGTTCAGGTTAGGTCCGATTTTTATCGACCTGCAGAGGTAGAGCTGTTGTTGGGTGACAGTACAAATGCCCGTCAGAAACTTGGATGGGAACCGAAAGTAACATTTCATGAATTAGCGGAGATGATGATGGAAGCCGATCTCCGACGGGTTCGTTCAGGCGCATTCATTAATTAAGATTGGAAAAAGTCAGTGGTGACAAGTCGTGGGTTGGATAAAGTAAGTGCAGTTGAGTCTCTAAGAACAATTACAACTGAGAGTATCGATACTCACAGGCAGTTCATGGCTCAATCCCTCGAAGTCATTGCCGAAGTTGCATCCATGTTCATCGAAGCATTGGCAACTGGGCATAAGATTTTCATTTTTGGCAATGGTGGCAGCGCGGCCGATGCGCAGCATGTGGCAGGCGAACTGATGGGGCGATTCCTGCAAGAAAGTGATCCATGGCCAGTTGTCGCCCTCTCCACAGACACCTCAGTTATTACATGTATCGGTAACGATTGGGACTATTCACAGATTTATTCCAGGCAGGTCAAGGCTCTGGCGCGTGCCGGAGACCTTGTTGTTGGGATTACAACCAGTGGAAGCAGCCCCAACATTATCAAGGGTTTAGAAGTAGCACGGAAGCAGGGCGCCAAGACGATTGCATTCACCGGAATGCGTGGAGCCAAACTAGACGGGAGTGTTGACCTCTGTTTCGTGGCGCCTTCTCACCATACACCAAGAGTTCAAGAAATTCACCTTTTGGCATGGCACGGTGTATGCGAACTGGTTGAAGATTATTTGCTTAAAACTGGAACAGCTTAGACTGTGAAGTAGTCGACGTAGGACGTACAGCGGTTTACGACAATTTTATGAAACGTCCGTTTCATGGATATTTACAGGAGTTATGATGAAGAAGATAGTTGTTACTGGTTCGAGTGGACTTATTGGGTCGGAAGTATCTGGCCATTTTGATGCATTGGGTTGGGAAGTTCATGGCGTCGACAACAAT